>JBQCCU010000243.1:0-21104 GCA_051961935.1 Amnibacterium sp.
GCTCCACGACCGGTCCGGGTGCAGGAGGGGCCCGCGGCCGCGGTCACCCGATCTCGTTCGTGCGCTGCTCCGGTCGTCGTGGCAGCAGGGGGTGAGCCGGCCGCCGTGTTCCGCGGGTAGGGGAGCGTGCCGGGCGTAGGCGGGATCGCGGGGTGTCGGCCTACTCGCGGGACGGATGCCTACTGGCGGGACGGGCCCGGGAGCCAGGAACGGCCCACGGCGCGCCCGTGCGGCGGACCGGGCCGCGAACGGTCAGCGGTCGGCGGTGATCCCCGCCGTCGACTCGATCACGCCGCGGAGCTTCTTGCCGAGCGCCTCGTAGAACATCGAGAGGGGGAACTCGTCGTCGAGGACGGCGTCGGTGTAGCCCTTCGGCGCACCCGCGAGCACCTCGTCCGGCAGGCCGCGCGCCCACCTCGAGGCCGGGTTCGGCGTGAGGGTGCCGCGGACGAGGTCGTAGGCGGCGAGCCAGTGCGCCGTCTTCGGCCGGTCGATGGACGCCCAGTAGAGGTCGTTGATCGCGTCGGAGAGGGCGACGACGGTGTCGGGCAGCTGCTCCCAGTCGATGGCGAGGCTGGTGTCCGTCCAGTGCAGCACGTGGTGCTGGTGCAGCCACGCGAACAGCAGCTGGCCGCCGAGGCCGTCGTAGTTGCGCACCCGGGAGCCGGTCAGCGGGAACCGGAAGATCCGGTCGAAGAGGATCGTGTACTGGGCGAGCCGGGCGTGGTCGCGCGTCACCTCGTCGGTGTCCTCGGCGCGCACCAGGCGGACCGCCTCGCGGAAGGCGGTCAGGTCGCAGCGCAGCTCCTCGAGCGAGTAGAGGAAGTACGGCATCCGCTGCTTGATCATGAAGGGGTCGAACGGCAGGTCTCCGCGCATGTGGGTGCGGTCGTGCACGAGGTCCCACAGCACGAAGGTGCGCTCGCAGAGTGCCTGGTCGTCGAGCAGGCGCTGCGCGTCCGCGGGCAGCTCGAGCTTCGTGATGTCGGCCGCCGCGGCGACCACCGCGCGGAACCGCGCCGCCTCGCGGTCGGCGAAGATCGCGCCCCAGGTGAAGGGGATGAGCTCCTTCATGGCGACGGTCTCCGGGAAGAGCACGGCGGAGTTCGTGTCGTACCCGGCCGTGAAGTCGACGAACCGGATGGGCACGAAGAGCGCGTTCGAGTACCGCTCGCGTTCCAGCTCCTCGATGTAGCCGGGCCAGATGACGTCGATCAGCAGGGCTTCGAGCAGGCGGTCGGGGCTGCCGTTCTGGGTGACCATCGGGAAGACCACGAGGTGCCGCAGCCCGTCGACCCGGTGCTGCTGGGGCTGGAAGGCGCCGAGCGAGTGCCGGAAGTCGGGGACGTCGAAGCCGGCGGCGGCCCAGGCGGTCAGGTCGGCGACGAGGGCGTCCAGGTACGCGGCGTCGGCGGGGAAGGCCGGCGCGAGCTCCCGGATCCCCGTCACGACGGTCTCGAGCAGCCGGGCGGCCTCGGTCCGGTCGGCGTCCTCCCGGAGCGAGCCGTCGTGCTGCTGCAGCGGGCGGAAGGCGGTCACCGCGTCCTTCAGCCGCAGCCAGGCGGCGGAGTCGGCGTCGATGACGGACGCGGTGGTCTCGAGCAGTGACATGGCTGCACCTCCTGGACGGCTCCTTCGACGGTATCGTGCGCGGCCCGCGCGGTCGGTGCGAACCAGGTGCGCGACGTTGCCACTCGCGCAGCGTCGTTGCGTCGATGCGTCAGAGCACGGAGGCGCCGGGCACGGCCGAGTAGACGGTCCAGAGCGCGCAGAGCAGCACCGCGGCGACGAGGACGAGCCCGATCAGGGGGGCGATGAAGATCCGCCGTCCGCGTGCCCGCAGGACGAAGGACGCGACCGTCGCAGCCACGAGCACCGCAGGCTCACCGGCGAGCCCGACCAGCAGCCCGACGTCGAAGCGGGTGTCGTCGCAGCGCACGTCGACGCAGGAGTCGGCGATGAACGCGGAGAGCCCGACGACCACGAACCCGCCTGCCGCGGCGGCGGCGAGGACGAGCCCGAGCACCACCGTGACGGCTTCGTCCCACCGTCCGGTCCTGACGGTCGCGCCCACGCCCCGACGGTACCGGCGCGCGGGTCCGGAAGGATGGAGCGGTGACGGGCGTGCTCGAGGGCTTCGGGATCATCGCCGTCGTCATCCTCGCGGGCTACGCGCTCGGCCGCTCCGGGGTGCTCGGCCCCGACGCGCGGCGGGTGCTCAACCGCTTCGTCTTCTTCGCGGCGTCGCCGTGCCTGCTCTTCACGGTGCTCGCGAAGGCGGATCCGCGGGTGCTCGTCTCCCCGCTGCTCGCCGTGTCGGCCGGATCCGCGGCGGTCGTCGTGACGATCGCGCTGCTGGTGAGCCGCCTCGTCTGGCGGCGCACGGGGGCGCAGTCGATGGTCACCGCGTTCGCATCCGGCTACGTGAACGCGAACAACATCGGGCTGCCGGTGGCGATCTACGTGCTCGGCAGCGCGACCTACCCGGCCCCGGTGATCCTGCTGCAGCTGCTGGTCTTCGCGCCGGCCGGGCTCGTGGTGCTCGAGCACTCGCGCGGGGGCGGCTCGATGTGGCGCACCGTGCTGCTGTCCCTGCGCAACCCGCTGCTGCTCGGCTCGCTGCTCGGCACGGTGCTCGCGCTCACCCGCGTGCACCTGCCCGCGCCCGTGCTCGAGCCCTTCGTGCTCAGGGGCGGCGCCGCCGTCCCGCTCATGCTGATGGGCTTCGGGATGTCGCTGCACGGCCAGCGGGTGCTGGAGCCGGGGACCGGCCGCCGCGACGTCGTCCTCGCGACCGGGCTCAAGCTGCTCGGCATGCCGGTGGCGGCATGGATCCTCGGCGTCCTCCTCCACCTCGACCCCCGCACCCTGCACGCCGCGGTGACGCTCGCGGGGCTGCCGACCGCGCAGAACGTGCTCGTCTACGCGTCGCGGTACGACCGCAGCGTGCTCGTCGCGCGCGACGCGGTGCTGCTCACGACGCTCGGGTCGCTGCCCGTCGTGCTCGTCGTCGCGCTGCTGCTCTCACCCGCCTGAGCTGCGGCGGCCGAGCTCCTCCCGGACCGCCGCGACGATGCCGTCCGCGGCCGCCTCGAGACGCTGCAGCACGGACACGAACGCCTCGTGGCCGTCGTACCAGGGGTCCTCCACGTCGAGCGCGGCCTCATCGGCGACCGCGCGCGGGCCGTCCGCGGCCGGAGCGGCGGGGTCGAACGAGCGGAGCATGCGCACCCGGCCGGCGCTCGCCGCATCCGGCGCCCGGGTCCGGAGGGCTCGCGCGTGCCGCGCGGTCATCGCGAGCAGCAGGTCGCGGGAGCCGATCTCCTCGGCCGTCACCCGGTGCGCGCGGTGCTGCGGCACCGGATAGCCCGCCTCCCGCAGCACCCGTGCCGCGCGCGGGTCGATCGGCTCGCCCGTCTCCTCGTCCGAGATGCCGGAGGAGTCCACCACCACCGCGTCGCCGAGGCCCGCCGCCTCGAACCGGTCGCGGAGCACCACCTCCGCCATCGGGGACCGGCAGATGTTGCCGGTGCAGACGGTCATGACGCGGTACGGGCTCATCGGGTCAGAAGATCATCGGGCGGTCGTCGTCGAGCGGGGACTCCACGTCGAGCTCCACGACGACGGGCACGTGGTCGCTCGGCCCGTCGCCCTTCCGCTCGTTGCGCTCGATCGAGGCCCCGGTCACGAGGTCCGCGAAGGCGCGGGAGCCGAGGACGAAGTCGATGCGCATCCCCTCGTTCCGCGGGAACCGCAGCTGCTTGTAGTCCCAGTACGTGTACCCGGTGGGCACGAGCGGCCGCACCACGTCCGCGAGACCGGCCGCCTCGAAGGCGAAGAACGCGTCCCGCTCGGGCTGCGACACGTGCGTCGCGCCCTGGAAGACCGCCATGTCCCAGACGTCCGAGTCGAGCGGCGCCACGTTCCAGTCGCCCATCAGCGCGAGCGGCTCATCCGGTGCGGCGGCGAGCCGCTCGGCGGTCGCGTCCCGCAGCCGCTGCAGCCACGCCAGCTTGTAGGGGTAGTGCGGATCGGCGAGGTCGCGGCCGTTCGGCACGTAGAGGCTCCACACGCGGATGCCGTCCCCGACCGTCGCGGCCAGCGCCCGCGCCTCGAGGGGCGGCGCGCCGTCCGGGCCCGGCTTGCCGAACCCCGGCATCCCCGGGAAGTCCGGCTCCACGTCCGCGAGGCCGACGCGGCTCGCGATCGCGACGCCGTTCCACTGGTTGTGGCCGTGCGTCGCGACCTCGTAGCCCGCCGCCTCGAACGCGTCGAACGGGAACTGGTCGTCCCGGCACTTGATCTCCTGCATGGCGAGCACGTCGACGTCGGACCGCTGCAGCCAGTCCACGACGCGGGCCGTCCTGGCCCGGATCGAGTTCACGTTCCAGGTGGCGATGCGCACGGGCTCCACGGTACCGGCGGCCGGCTCTGCACCTCGATGCCCGCCCTCGGCGCTCCTAGGCTTACGGGCATGCCGGGCGTGCGCGAAGAGCTGATCGACTTCATCCGCGAGCTCGCGGTGTTCCACGGGGACTTCACCCTCACCTCCGGCAAGCGGGCGTCGTTCTACGTGGATCTGCGCCGCGTGAGCCTCGACCACCGCGTCGCCCCCCTGATCGGGCAGGTGATGCTCGACCTCGTCGCCGGGGTCCCCGGCGTCTCGGCCGTCGGCGGCCTCACGATGGGCGCGGACCCGATCGCGGCCGCGATCCTGCACCAGGGCGCCGCACGCGGCGTCCCGCTCGACGCGTTCGTCGTGCGCAAGGAGCCGAAGGACCACGGCCGCGGGCGCCAGGTCGAGGGGCCGGACGTCGCCGGCCGCCGGGTGATCGTCGTCGAGGACACCTCGACGACCGGCGGCTCGCCGCTGAAGGCGATCGCCGCGCTCGAGCAGGCCGGGGCGGAGATCGCGGCCGTCGCGGTCGTCGTCGACCGGGCGACCGGGGCGCGCGAGGCGATCGAGGGGGCCGGCTACCCATACCTCGCGGCGCTCAACCTCGCCGACCTCGGCCTCGAGGCGTGACGCGGCCGCTCGACGCCGCCGCGGCCGAGCCGCTCGCCGTCGTCACCCGCAGCGGCTTCCCGGAGTCCGTCCATTCGGGCGCGGCGGTCGTGCTCGCCCCGGACGGCGCCGAGCGGCGGCGGATCGGGGACCCCGACCGTCTCGTGTACCCGCGGAGCGCGCTGAAGCCGTTCCAGACTGTCGCGGCGGTGCGCGCCGGAGCCCGCTTCTCCCCGGAGCAGCTCGTCGTGGTCACCTCGAGCCACGGTGGCACGCCGCGGCACGTCGGTCTCGTGCGGTCCGTGCTCGCCGGCGCGGGCCTGACCGAGGACGCGCTGCGCACCCCGGTCGCGTGGCCCTCGTCGGCGGAGGCCGCGCGCGACCTCGTCAGGGCGGGGCTCGGGGCGGCCCGGATCCTCATGAACTGCTCCGGCAACCACGCGGGGATGCTCGCGGGCAGCGTCGCGGCGGGCTGGCCGGTCGACGACTACCTGGACCCCGCGCATCCGATCCACGCGCTCGCGGCGCAGGTGAACGCCGAGCTCGGCGGGGCGGCACCGGCCAACCAGGGTGTGGACGGCTGCGGTGGTCCCGTGTGGGCGATCCCGGTCACGGCGCTCGCGGAGGGCTACCGACGGATCGCCGCCGAGCAGCCCGGGCTCGCCGCCGCCATCCGCGCGCATCCGGACCTCATCGAGGGGCCGGGCACGCCGACGACCAGGGCCGTCGCGGCGTTGGGCGTGGTGGCGAAGTCCGGAGCGGAGGGCGTCTTCGTCGCGGTCGCGCCGGACGGGACGACCGCGGCGGTCAAGGTGCTCGACGGTGCCGGCCGCGCCGCTGCGGCGGTCGCGGTCGCCCTGCTCGCCGACGCCGGCGCGGTCGACGCGCTGGCGGCGGAGGCGTTCCTCGACGACCCGGGACTCGTGGTCACCGGCGGCGGCGCGCCCGTCGGCCGGATCCGGGTGCTCGGCCGCTAGGTCGCCTTCCCTCTGGGGAGCGCGCGGACGGCGGGGACCGCGAGCACCGCGAGGGCGGCGGCGATCCCCACGACCGACATCCCCACCAGCGCCGGGCGCAGCCCGACGGCCGCGGCGAGCGCGCCGCCGACCACGTTGCCGACCGGGATCAGGCCCGTGCTCGTCAGGTAGTCATAGCTGGACACCCGCGAGAGGGTCGCCGGCGGCACGTGCTCCTGGAGGCTCGTCTCCCAGAGGGTGAAGGAGCCCGTGACGCAGACGCCGGTGAGCAGCTCGAGCAGGGCGACCAGCCACACGGCGTGGCCCCCGCCGATGATCGCCGCCTGGCAGGAGGCGCCGACGAGGGCGAGCGCCCCGACCCGGAGGGCGAACCGCGGCCGCCAGACCAGCAGGACGAGGTCGCCGAGCAGGGAGCCGATCCCGAATCCGCTCGTGATGACCCCCCAGCCGGCCGCGCCGCCGAACTCGCGCTCGGCCAGCACCGGACCGAGCACGAAGATCGCGGGCAGCACCAGCACGGAGTAGGCGGACAGGCCCGCGAGGAACGCGAGCACCCAGGAGCGGGAGCGGACCGCCCGCCATCCGGTCCGCAGCCCCGACAGGAAGGGCTCGTGCGGGGCGCCGGCCGCCGCGTCGATCACGCGGGGGCGGAGCATGGACACCGCGCCGACCATGACGAGGAACGTGGCCGCGTCGAAGGCGAAGGCGGTGCCGGGCCCCGCGAGGGCCACGAGGAGGCCGCCGGCCGCCGGTCCCGCGATCGAGCCGAACGAGAACGTCGCCCCGCGGAGCGCGTTCGCGCTCTGCAGGTTCGCGGGCGAGACGACCGACGGGAGCAGCCCCGTCATCGCCGGCGACGCGAACGCGTCCGCGGCGCCGTAGACCGCCGCGAGCACGACCAGCTCCGGCACGGTCCCCACGTGGGCGAGCAGCAGCACGGCGGCCACGGCCTGGGTCGCGCAGCGCACCGAGTCGGTGGTGACGAGGATCGCCTTGCGGCTCCACCGGTCCGCCCACACGCCCGCCGGCAGCGCGAGCAGCACCAACGGGAGGAACTGCGCCACCGACACCGTCGCGACCTCGCCGACGCCGCCGCCCACGGACAGCACGGCGAACGGCAGCACGAGCATCGTCACCCGGTCGCCGAAGACGGACAGCAGGAAGCCCGCGAACAGCAGCCGGTACTGCGGCTCCTCGCGCAGCGCGACGGGCAGGCGGAGCCGCGGCGGCCGGCGCTCCGGCGCGGTCGTCACGGGGCGGGTTCGGACGCCGCCAGGAGGTCCGCGACGGACTCCAGCACCTCGTCGGGCCGGAACGGGTACCGCTCGATCTCCGCGCG
Organism: Amnibacterium sp.; assembly: GCA_051961935.1. Lineage (GTDB taxonomy): Bacteria > Actinomycetota > Actinomycetes > Actinomycetales > Microbacteriaceae > Amnibacterium. Next base: position 7,322 of record JBQCCU010000243.1, read on the forward strand.
GTCGCTGATGCCGGTCATCACGAGGATCGTGTGGAGGCCCGCCTCGATCCCCGCGACGATGTCGGTGTCCATCCGGTCGCCGATCATCGCCGTGTTCTCGCTGTGTGCACCGATCCGGTTCATCGCGGAACGGAACATCATCGGGTTCGGCTTGCCGACCACGTACGGCTCCCGGCCGGTGGCGCGGGTGATGAGCGCGGCGACCGCCCCGGTCGCCGGCAGGGGCCCCTCGGCGCTCGGGCCGGTGGCGTCGGGGTTCGTCACGATGAAGCGGGCGCCCTTGTCGATCAGGCGGATCGCCCTCGTGATCGCCTCGAAGGAGTACGTGCGCGTCTCCCCGACGACCACGTAGTCCGGGTCCGTCTCGGTCATGATGAACCCGGCCTCGTGCAGGGCGGTCGTGATCCCGGCCTCGCCGATCACGAACGCGCTCCCGCCCGGGATCTGCGACTTCAGGAAGTCCGCGGTGGCGAGCGCGGAGGTCCAGAGCGACTCCTCCGGCACGCGCAGCCCGGAGGCCCGCAGCCGGGCGGCGAGGTCGCGCGGCGTGAAGATCGAGTTGTTGGTGAGCACGAGGAACCGGTTGCCCCGGTCCGTCCACTGCTGGATCAGCTCCGCGGCACCCGGGATCGCCTGGTTCTCGTGGACGAGCACGCCGTCCATGTCGGTGAGCCAGCAGTCGATCTCGTCGCGCGCGTGCGCCATCCGTCCTCCAGGGGTCGATCGATTCAGGGTATGGGGTGGGATGCGCTAGGGATGAGGCGTGATCCTCGTCCAGCTGCTCTGGCAGCACCTGTCGACCGTGGTGCTGGTGGTGCTCGAGGTCGCCCTGTTCCTCCTCGCGCTCGTCATCGCGCCGCGCAACCGGCAGCCGACCGCGGCGCTGGCCTGGATCCTCGTGATCGTCGCGCTGCCGATCATCGGCATCGGCCTGTTCCTGCTCATCGGGAGCCCCAAGCTGCCGGAGGGGCGCCGGGAGCGGCAGCGGCACATGAACGAACGGATCGAGCAGGACGTGGAGTCCGTCGAGCATCCGGTCGCCGGCCCGGACGTGCCCGAGTGGCTGCCCTCCGTCGTGCGCCTGAACCGCGAGGCGGGCGCCTTCCCGCTCGTCGACGGCAACCGCGCGCGCATCCTCGCCTCCCACGACGAGCAGCTCGAGGCGATCGTCGCCGTGCTCGACGGCGCGGAGCGGTACGCGCACCTCGAGTTCTACACGTTCGCCCTCGATCCGGGAACGCGGCCCGTCTTCGCGGCGATCGAGCGGGCGCAGGCGCGGGGTGTGCGGCTGCGGGTGCTGATCGACCACCTCGGCTCGAGGAAGTACCCGGGGTTCACGCGGGCCAGGGCGGAGCTCGCCCGCCTCGGGGTGCCCTCGCGGCTGATGCTGCCCGTGCAGCCGCTGCGCGGGCGATACCAGCGGCCCGATCTCCGCAACCACCGCAAGCTCGTGATCGCGGACGGCGCGGTGGCGCTGCTCGGCTCCCCGAACCTCATCGAGCCCGGGTACGAGCTCGCGCGGAACCACCGGAGGGGGCTCGTCTGGCACGACCTGCTCGTCGAGGTGCGCGGTCCGGTGGTGCAGCAGGCGGACGCCGTCTTCGCGACCGACTGGTTCAGCGAGACGGGGGACGAGCTGCCGACCACCGCGGTCGGGGGCGTCGCCGACGACGAGGACCCCGAGACGCTGCTGTGCCAGCTCGCGCCGTCCGGCCCGGCGTTCGAGGCCGAGAACAACCTCGCCCTGTTCAACTCGCTCATCTACGCCGCGGAGCGCCGCGTCGCCATCTCCACCCCGTACTTCGTGCCGGACCCCTCCCTCCTCGGCGCGATCCTCACCGCGGCCAGGCGCGGCGTCGAGGTGGAGCTGTTCGTCGGCGCCACCGCGGACCAGGCCCTCGTGCTCCACGCCCAGCACTCGTACTACGAGGCGCTGCTCGACGCCGGGGTGATCATCCAGCGGTACGAGGCGCCGACGGTCCTGCACGCGAAGCACATGTCGGTGGACGAGACCGTGACCGTCGTCGGCTCGTCGAACATGGACATCCGCTCGTTCCAGCTCGACTTCGAGGTCACGATGCTCGTCAGCAACCGGGACTTCACGATGCGGATGCGGGCGGTCGAGGACGACTACCGCGCGCACTCGACGCGGCTCACCCCCGAGGAGTGGGCGGGCCGGTCGGCGGCGCACCGGTGGGCGGACGACCTGGCGCGTCTCACCTCCGCCCTGCAGTGACGGACCCGGCCGTCAGCCCGTGACGAGGGCGTGGGGGAGCCGGGCGCGCATCGTCGCGACCGCGTCGGCGCTCTCGTCGACGAGGAGGAAGCGCCGGCCGAGTTCGAGCGCGGCCGCGCCGGTGGTGCCGCTGCCCGCGAAGGGGTCGAGCACCCAGTCGCCGGGGCGGCTGGACGCCGCCACGATCCTGCGCAGGACGCCGAGCGGCTTCTGCGTCGGGTAGCCGGTCTTCTCCGCGCCGGTCGGGGAGACGATCGTGTGCCACCAGACGTCGGTCGGCAGCTTGCCCCGGGCGTTCCGCTCGGCCGTCTGCAGGCCCGGCGCCATGTACGGCTCCCGGTCGACCGCGGCGGCGTCGAAGTGGTACCGGTCCGGATCCTTCACGTAGACGAGCACCGTGTCGTGCTTCGCGGGCCAGCGCCGCCTCGTGCGCGCGCCGTAGTCGTACGCCCACACGATCTCGTTCAGGAAGCAGTCCCGGCCGAAGAGGCCGTCGAGGAGCACCTTCGCGTAGTGCGCCTCCCGGTAGTCGAGGTGCAGGTAGAGGGTCCCCTCCGGATCCAGCAGCCGGTGCACGTGCTCGAGCCGCGGCTCGTGGAACGCCCAGTAGTCGGTGAAGCGGTCGTCGAACGCCGCGGCGAGGCGGCGGATGCGCTCGTACCGGGTCCCCCCGAAGCCGGCGACGCCGTCCTCCGACCGGGTGGCGACCACCTCGTGCCGCTCCTGACGGCGGCCGGTGTTGAAGGGCGGATCGAGGTACGCGAGACGGAACGAGGCGTCCGGGAGCGCCTCGAGCACCGGGAGGTTGTCGCCGTGGACGATCCGGTCGGGCCCGACCGGGCTCCAGATCGCGGGCATCCCGGCAGGGTACCGAGGCGGATCAGCCCGCGAGGAGCACCTTGCCGGTCGTGCGTCGTCCCTCGAGGGCGCGGTGCGCCGCCGCGGCGTCCGCGAGCGGGAAGGTGGCCCCGATCCGCACGTCGAGCGTGCCCCCGGCGACGGCGTCGAGCAGCTCCCGGTACCGCCAGGACCGTTCCTCGGCCGTCTGCAGGAAGTCTCCCATCGTCGGCCGCGTGAGCACGAGCGAGCCGCCGGCCTGCAGCCGCCGGGGGTCGATCGGCGGCACGGGCCCGGAGGCCGCGCCGAAGAGGGCGAGCAGGCCGCGCGGCCGCAGGGCGGCGAGGGAGCCCTCCCAGGTGGTCGCGCCGACGCCGTCGAACACGACGTCGAGGCCGAGGCCGCCGTTCAGCTCGCGCACCCGCTCGGCGAAGCCGTCGTAGTCGAGCACGGCGTCCGCGCCGGCGCCGTGGGCGAGGTCGCGCTTCTCGGCGCTGCCGACGGTGGTGAAGACGGTCGCGCCCCGCGCCTTCGCCAGCTGGATGAGCAGCAGCCCGACGCCCCCGGCGCCCGCGTGGACGAGCAGCGACGTGCCGGCCTCGACCGGGTACACGGAGGTGACGAGGTAGTGGGCGGTGAGGCCCTGCAGGGCGAGGGCGGCGGCGGTCTCGTCGGCGACGCCGTCGGGCACGTGCGCGGCCGCCTCCGCGGGCACGAGCGCGAACCGGGCGTACGCCTCCCGTCCCTCCGCGGTGACGACCCGGTCGCCGACGGCGAAGCCGCGGACCGCCGGCCCCACGGCCGCCACGCGGCCCGCGAACTCGGTCCCGGGCACGTGCGGGAACGGCACGTCGTAGGTGCCGTTCCGCCGGTAGACCTCGACGAAGTTCACGCCGGTCGCCGCGACCTCGACGAGCAGCTCGCGCGGCCCCGGCTCGGGCACGTCCCGCTCCACCGCCTCGAGCACCTCTGGACCGCCCCGCCGGGTCGCCTGCACCGCCTGCATCCGCCTCGTCACGGGAGGGAAGTCTGCCGGGCGCCGCTCGGGCGCTCGCCGAGAGGGCCCATACTCCTTCGAATGCAGCCCGACGAGCCCGAGCCCGCGCTCCCCGGGGTCGGGCCGTGGCCCGGACCGTGGCCGTCCGACGCGCGGTACGACCCGGCCCTGCTCGAGCACGGGGACCGGCGCAACGTCGTCGACGCCTACCGCTACTGGCGGATGGAGGCGATCGTCGCGGACCTCGACGCCCGGCGGCATCCGTTCGCCGTCGCGATCGAGAACTGGCAGCACGACCTGAACATCGGCTCGATCGTCCGCACGGCGAACGCCTTCGCGGCGGCGACCGTGCACATCGTTGGCAAGCGCCGCTGGAACCGGCGCGGCGCGATGGTGACCGACCGGTACCAGCACGTGGTCCACCATCCGGACGTCGCCGCCTTCGCCGCGGCGATGGCCGAGGCCGGGATGCCGATCGTGGCCGTCGACAACGTCGAGGGGGCGGTGCCGGTCGAGACGTTCGCGCTCCCGGAGCGCTGCGTGCTGCTGTTCGGTCAGGAGGGGCCGGGCCTCAGCGCGGAGGCGCGGGCGGCCGCCGACGCGCTGGTGGCGATCCCCCAGTTCGGCTCGACGCGCTCGATCAACGCGGGCGCGGCCGCGGCGATCGTCATGCACGAGTGGATCCGCCGCCACGCCCTCCCCTGACCGCTGATCGCTGACTGATCGAGCGACTTGCCACTTTCCGCCGTTCTGAAACGGTTCAGAGGTCGGAAAGTGGCAAGTGTGCGATGCGGTCAGCGGAGGGGCTCGCGGTTCGCGCGGAGGACCTCGAGGCGGGCGCGGTACTCCACCTCGTCGATGTCGCCGTTCGCGAAGCGCTCCGCGAGGGTCGCCTCGGCGCTGCGTCCATGCTGCCAGCCGCCCCACGGGCCGACGGCCGCCCAGCGCCGGCGACCGCGGACGAGCACCGCGACGAGCACGACCAGCACGACGAGCCAGAGCAGGGGGAACAGGAGGAAGAAGGGGAAGAACCCGAAGCCGGCGTGAGCGACGACGACGGGGGCGATGGTGGGCATGACGACTCCTCGGGACGGGTGGTGCGACTCGGTCGAGCCGCACCACGACGATCGCGCCCAGCACGCCCCTCCCGCGTCGGCCGCGGGGACGCACCTGTCGTGCTCCCGGCGCCGTACCCGGTCAGCCTCCCGAGCCCTCCCGCCAGCCCGGGCGGACGAGACCCGTCTCGTACGCGACGACGACGAGCTGCACCCGATCCCTGGCGCCCAGCTTCGTGAGCATCCGCGACACGTGCGTCTTCGCGGTGAGCGGGCTCAGCACCAGGCGCGCCGCGATCTCCTCGTTCGTGAGCCCCTCCGCGACGAGCGCGAGGACCTCCCGCTCGCGGTCCGTGAGCACCGCGAGGCGCGCGCTGTCCGGGCTGGGGCGCAGACCGGCCGCGACCCGGGCGAGCAGCCGCCTCGTCGGCCCGGGGCTCAGCAGGGCGTCCCCGGCCGCCGCGACCCGCACCGCCCGGATGAGGTCCGCCGGGTCCGTGTCCTTCACGAGGAACCCGCTGGCGCCGGAGCGCACCGCCTCGGCGACGTACTCATCGAGCTCGAAGGTGGTCACCACGACGACCCGGCACCCCTCGAGGGCCGGGTCGCCCACGATCTCGCGGGTCGCCCACAGGCCGTCGCCGTCCGGCATCCGGATGTCGACGAGCAGCACGTCGGGCCGCGTCGCGCGCACGAGGTCGACGGCGGCCCGGCCGGTCGCCGCCTGCCCGACCACCGCCATGTCGGGCTCCGCCGCGAGCAGCGCGGAGAACCCGGCGCGGATGAGCGCCTGATCGTCCGCGATCGCGACCCGGATCACGGAACCGGCTCCGGGATCCTCGCCGTCACGACCGTCCATCCGTCCTCCCGTCCCACGCTGAGCGTGCCGCCGAGCAGGGCGGCCCGCTCGGTCATCCCCGTGATGCCGTTGCCGGGCGCGAAGCCGCCGGCGGCCGGCCCCGCGTCCCGCACCCGGACCACGGCGGCGCCGTCCCGCCGCTCGAGCAGCACCTCCACCGCCGAGCCAGGCGCGTGCCGGCGCGCGTTCGTGAGCGCCTCCTGCACGATGCGGTAGAGCGCGAGCTGCACGGGCCGTGACGGCCGCGGCGACAGCTCGTCCCGGACGTCCACGCGGGCCCCGGTGCGCCGCGCCTCCGCCACGAGGGCCGGCACGTCGTCGAGCCCGGGCTCCGGTCGCGTGGGCGCCTGCTCGTCGCCGCGGAGCACCCCGAGCACCACGCGCACCTCGTCGAGCGCGGCCTTGCTCGTCGCCCTGATGGTCTCGAGCGCCTCCGTCGCCGCCTCCGGGCGGGTCGGCGCGAGGTGCAGCCCGACGCCCGCCTGCACCGTGATGGACGACAGGGAGTGCGCGAGCACGTCGTGCAGCTCCCGGGCGATCCGCACCCGTTCCTCGCCTGCGGCGATCCGGCGGCGGTCGGCCGCCGCGGCCGCCGCCTCCCGCATCCGGGCGAAGCGCACCCGCGCGAACTCCCCGGCCCCCACCGCCGCGAGCAGCAGGATCACCTCGCCGAGCGACCGCACGGCCGTCAGCGGGTCCCTGGTGAGCAGGAACTGGGCGACCGGCAGCGCGAGCGCGCCGGCCGCCGCGGCGATCGCCCACACCCGCGCGCCGCGGACGGTCGCCGCGACGACCGCGAGCAGGAACGGCAGCAGCGCCACCGGCGGGAGGGGGACGAGCAGCAGGGCACCGAAGGCGGTCACCCCCACGCTCACGACCGCGGGCCCCGGATGTCGCCGGAGGAGCACGAGCGCGGCGCCGCCCGCGACCACGCAGGCGAGGTACCCGGCCCCGACCGCCGGCGCGCGGTGCACCGCCGCCGCACCGACGACCAGCTCGAGCAGCAGCACGACCACGACCGGCGCCGTGAGCCGCCGGCGCGCACGCCATCCCCACGGGGGACCCCAGCCGGGGTGCGAGTCCGCCGGGCGGTCGTCCACGCCCGCACGCTAGCGCCCACCGGGCCGCCGCCGCGTCGTCCCGGGGGAGTAGCCGGCGCTGCTCCACCGGGCGGCACCCGTCGTCGCCGATCGGTGTCAGGCTTGATCCGTGACCGATGTGCTGGAGGACACCCGGGTCGAGGAGCGGCTCCGCCTCGGCAAGCCGTGGGCCCTGATCGTCTGGGACGACCCGGTGAACCTGATGACCTACGTCACGTGGGTGTTCACCAGCTACTTCGGGTTCCCGAAGCCCAAGGCGGAGCGGCTCATGATGCAGGTGCACACCGAGGGCAAGGCCCTCATCGTCTCCGGCACCCGCGAGGAGATGGAACGGCACGTCGAGGCGATGCACGGCTACGGGCTCCAGGCGACGCTGCAGCAGGTGGAGGCGTGAGGATCCTCGGGGAGTTCCACCGCCGCGACGGGCGCATCGAGCGCCGGTTCACCGGCAGCGAGCGGCGGATGCTGACGAACCTCGCCGGCGGCGTCGTGCAGGCCATGGAGACGGCGGACGACGTCGCCTCCTACACCGACCCCGTCGTCACCCGCCTGCTGCCCGTCGCCTACCCGGACGACCCCGACGCCGCCGCGGAGTACGCCGAGGCGACGCGCGGCCGGCTCGCGGAGGCGAAGGCGGACGCCGCGCGGCGGCTCGTCGCCGACCTCGAGGCGGCGCCCGGCGGCGTGGTCCGGCTCGATGAGGACACGGCCGTCCGGTGGCTCACCGCCATCGGTGACCTGCGGCTCGCGCTCGCGGAGCGGGTCGGGATCGACGAGGTGCAGCGCAGCGTGCGGACGCCGCACGGGATGCTCTACGCGTGGCTCACCTGGCTGCAGGGCAGCCTCGTGGAGGCGCTCGAAGCCTCCTGATCCGAGTCTCCCGAGAGATCAGACGCCTCCCACCCCCCGTTCCGGGGACGTCCAGCCATGGGTGGTCGTGTGAGGGACCGATCAGGCAGCGGGGGCGCCGCGGGGGACCGCGAGCACCGCTGACGATCCGCGTTCCCGTCTTGAGGAGAGACCCATGAGCAACTATCCGCCCGACGAGCCGGTCTACCCGGCCACGCCCATCTACGACGAGGCCGTCGCCACCACCCCGACGACCCTCGACCAGCAGGGCGGCTCGGCCTCGAAGGCGTCCCAGGCGGCCGACACCGTGAAGCAGACGGCCGGCGACGCGAAGGAGCAGGCCGCCCAGGTCGCCTCCACGGCGAAGGACGCCGGCGCCGACGTGGCCGGGACGACCAAGGAGGCCGGGGCGCAGGTCGCCGGCACCGCGAAGGACGAGGCGCAGCGCGTCGTCGCCGACACGATGAGTCAGGCGCGCGACCTGTACGGGCAGGCGACCACCGAGCTGTCCTCCCAGGCCGGGAAGCAGCAGGACCGGCTCACGCAGACCATCAGGACGTTCGGCCAGGACCTCGAGCGGATCGGCCGCGGCGAGGCCGTAGAGTCCGGCCCCGCGGTCGAGCTCGTCCCGAAACTCGCGGGACGGGCGCACCGCGCCGCCGCCTGGCTCGAGTCGCGCTCGCCCGAGGACGTCGTGTACGAGGTCCGGCAGTTCGCCGCCCGCCGGCCGGGCCTCTTCATCGGCCTCGCCGCGGTGACCGGTGTCGTCGCGGCCCGGCTCACGAAGGCGCTCCGCGCCGAGTCGAGCGGCGGCTCCGCGCGCAGCCTGACCGGCGGCTCGTCCGCCGGCGGCGCCGGGTATGCAGACGGCTACGCCGGGGACACCTACGTGGGCGGCGTCGGCGAGACCGCCCTTCCCACGGCCGGCCCCTCCCCGTCGCTCCGCGACGCGGCGGGACCCCGGCCGGCCGCGGGGCCCCTCCCCGAGCCGGTCGGCACCGAGTACGCCGGCACCGAGTACGCCGGTACCGAGTACGTGACCGGCACCGAGTACGCGACCGGGGGCCAGTACACCGGTGAGGGCCACGGCATGCCGTACGGCGCCGGAGCGGTCGACGGGCTCGAGGTCACCGAGGTCGAGTACGGCACCGAGTGGGCGCCGGAGAACGAGTACGGCACCGAGGAGGCGCCGGAGAACGAGTACGGCACGGGCACCGAGCGGGGCACCACGGGCGGCCTCCGATGAGCACCGCCTACTCCGCGGGGCCCGATCCGGTCCCCGATCCCGCGGCCGAGCGGGCCGCGACCAGCGGACTCGGCGAGCTGCTCGGCGAGGTGAGCCGCGACCTGTCCACCCTCATCCGGCAGGAGGTCGAGCTCGCGAAGGCCGAGGTGACCGACTCCGCGAAGAAGGCGGGCAAGGGCGCGGGCTTCCTCGGGGGCGCCGCCGTCGCCGGCTACTTCGCGCTGCTGTTCGTCTCGATCTGCGTGTGGTGGGCCCTCGGCCTGCTGATCGGCAACGCCTGGTCCGCGCTGATCGTCGCCGTCGTCTACGGCATCGTCGCCGCGATCCTCGCCCTGCGGGGTCGCGACAAGCTCAAGCAGGTCGACGGGATGCCGCAGACCGCTGAGACCGTCAAAGAGATCCCACCGACCCTGAAGCCCGGAGGCACCCGATGAGCGACCCCGACACCATCCGCGCCGAGATCGAAGCCACGAGGCGCAACCTCAGCACCGACGTCGACGCGCTCGCCGACAAGGTGAGCCCGAACCAGATCGTCGAGCGGCAGAAGGAGAAGGTCAGGGGGCGCTTCCGCTCGGTGCAGGAGTCGATCATGGGCTCCGTCCACACCGCCCAGGACAAGGTCGCGGGCGTCGGTCACGACGTCGCCGGCGCCGCCGGGTCCGCGAAGGGCTCGGTCGCCGGCTCGGCCGGATCCGCCAAGGACACCGTCGCCGACGTCGCGTCCACCGCGACCGACACGGCAGCGGGTCACCCGCTGATCGTCGGCCTGATCGCCTTCGGCGCCGGCTGGCTCGTGTCCTCCCTCCTCCCCTCGACGGAGAGCGAGCAGCGTCTCGCGACCACCGCCAAGGAGAAGGCGCAGCCCCTCACCGAGAAGGTGAAGGAGACCGCGAAGGACGCCGGCCAGGAGGTCGCCCAGCACCTGAAGGAGCCGGCCCAGCAGGCCGCCCAGCAGGTGAAGGAGTCCGCCACCGACGCGGCGCAGCACGTCAAGGGCGAGGCGCAGTCCGCCGCCCAGGACGTGAAGCAGACCGCGCAGTCGGCCGCTCAGGACGTGCGGGGTCAGGCCCAGGAGGCGACGCAGCACGTCCAGGGCTCGGCGCAGGACGCCAAGGAGCAGCTCCAGGGTCAGGCGCACGACGCGAAGCAGAACCTGCAGTCGTGAGCCGACCGGGAACGGGGGCCCATCGTCCTTCCCGCCCCCGTTCCCGGCCCTCCCATCTTCGGGACGGACGATGAAGCCATGAGCGACAGCACCGATCTCACCGCCAAGGCCCGGATGAAGCTGTCCGGACTGGTCAACCAGGGCACGCGCGAGGTGTCGACCCTCATCCGCCGGGAGATCGAGCTCGCGAAGCGCGAGCTGACCGGCTCGGCCAAGCAGGCCGCGAAGGGCGCGGGGCTCGCTGGCGGCGCCGTGGGCGCCGGCGCGATGGGCGTGCTCTTCGGCACCGTCGCGGTCTGGCAGGGGCTCGGCAGGCGGATCGGCAGCGGTCCCGCCGCCGCGCTCGTGGCCGCCGGGTACACGGGGGCGGCGGTCCTGCTCGCGTCCCGTGCCCGGACGGAGCTCGAGCGGGTGCAGGGCGCACCGCGGACGATCGCGACGCTCGAGGAGCTGACGCCGGGCGGCGACGACTAGCCCGCGGACTCAGCCGCCGAGGAGACTCGGCTGCAGGTCCCGCAGCGTGCGGTGCCGCGTCATCCGCGCCGCCACGGCGGTCGTCAGCGCGACCGCGGCGACGAGCCAGACGGTGAGCACACCCGCGTCGCCCCAGGCGAGCGCCGTGTCGCCGCCGTACATCGCCTGCCGCAGCGCGTCGACCGCGTACGACCTCGGCAGGGCGTGGTGCAGCGCCGCGAGCGGCGCCGGCAACGTCTGCCACGGGAAGGTGCCGCCCGCCGTCACGAGCTGCACGAGCATCAGGATCAGGCCGAGGAACTGCCCGACGCTGCCGAGGGCGGCGTTCAGGAGCAGCAGGATCGCCGCGAACGTGGCGGCGGTGAGGGCGAGCAGGCCGATCGTCGCGAGCGGCGACGCGACCGCGAACCCGAGCGGTCCGGTGACGATGAGGTAGAGACCGACCATCTGCGCGGCCCCGAGCAGCGCGGGCGTCAGCCAGCCGGCGAGGGCGACACGGAGCGGCGCCCGCACCGCGGTGATCGCCCGGCGGGAGAGGGGCCGGAGGATCAGGAACAGCGCGTAGCTGCCGATCCAGGCCGAGAGGCTGAGGAAGAACGGGGCGAGCCCCGCCCCGTAGCCGCCCGCGTTCGTGGCCTTGGTGGTCGCCACCGCGGCGGGGTCGCCGATCGCCCCGGCCTCCGCCGAGCGGGACGAGGCGCTCGTCGCCGGGATGCGGGTCGCACCGGACGCGAGGCCGTCGTGAAGCCGCGCCGCGCCGGCGGCGACGTCACCGGTGCCGCTCGCCAGCGTCGCCGCGCCGCGATCGGCGGAGGCGACGCCGCGCGCGAGCGAGGACGCGCCCGCGGCGACCGAGCGGGTGCCGGTGGCGAGGCGGTCGGCGCCGGACGCGAGGGCACCGGCACCGGAGGTCAGGCTGTCGGCGCCCGTCGCGGCGCTCGCGACCCCGTCCCGCAGGGCGAGGGCGGCCGCGGACAGGTGCTCGGCGCCGTTCGCCACCCGTGCGCTGCCGCTCGCCACGTCGGAGGCGCCGGAGGCGAGGGACGCCGCGCTGCTCGAGGCGTCGTGCACAGCCGCTGCGCCGGGTGTCAGGACCGCCAGCGCGTCCGCGATCTGCGCCGGCGTCAAGCCGTCGGCGGCGAGGCGCGCGCGGAGGGCGTCGGCGGTGGCGGCGGAGCCGGCGTCGAGGCGGTGGAGCGCCGAGGCGAGGGCCCCGCTGCCGTCCGCCACGTCGGACGCGCCGGTGGCGGTGCGGCGTGCGCCCGTCGCGAGCGAGGCGGCGGACGCGGACAGCTCGGCGGTGCTCCGGCGGAGGGCGCCCAGGCCGTCGTCGAGCCTCGTGGCGCCCGCGGCGAGCGACCTGGCCCCGGAGGCGAGGTCCGCCGCACCGCTCGCCGCGGATCCCGCACCGGTGGCGAGCGTCCGCGAGCCCGACTCGGCCGAGGAGAGCCCGGCGGCGAGCGACGCGGCGCCGGACGCGGCCTTCCCCGCACCCGAGGCGAGGTCGTCGCTGCCGGCGGCGGCCTGCTTCAGGTCACCGCGGACGGTGGCGAGCCCGACCAGGAACTGCTTCGCGGCGGCGGTGCCGACCTTCTGCGCCACCCCGGTGCGAATGGCGGTCGCCGCCTGCCCGGCGATCGTGGAGGAGAGGTAGCTGTTCGCGTCGCTCGTGGTGAGCTCCACGCGGGCGCGCGCGGGATGCGCCGTCGCGGCCGACGCGAGGTCGGCCGAGAAGGAGGCGGGCAGCGTCACCACGAAGTCGACCCCTCCGGTGCGCAGCTGCGCCGCCGCGGCGTTCGCGGACATGCGGTGCCAGTCGAACCCGCCGCTCGTGCGCAGCTCGTCGGCCACATCGCGGCCGTAGTGCACCGGCGATCCGTCGACGGTGGCGCCGGTGTCCTCGACGACCAGGGCCGCAGGCACGTGCTTCAGGTTGCCGTAGGGGTCCTGGTTGCCCCAGAGGTAGAGGCCGCCGTAGAGCAGGGGAACGGCCAGCAGCGCGACGAACGCGACGGTACCGAGGCGGGTGGCGGTGAGGCGGCGCAGCTCGCTGCGCAGCAGGGTGAGGACGGTCATGGAGTTCCCTTCCGCCGGGGGTCGGCGGAGCAGACGGGTCCGGGTCAGGCCCGGGCGGTGGTGAGGCCGGCCGACCGCAGCAGCGGATCGAGGGCGTGGCCTCCGACGACGAGGACGGGCGTGCCGGTCTCGGTGATGCTCCGCACGAGGGCGAGCCAGTCGGCGGACGGCCCGCCGTGCCGCTCGGGGGAGGTGAGCACGAGCGCGGCCACCCCGGGGCGCGCGGCGGCGAGGGTGCAGAGGAGGCGGATCCGGTCGGTCGGCGGCAGGTCCCCGATGGGGGCGCGGCGCCAGCCGGCGATCCCGAGGTCGTCGAGCACCTCGGTGACGGCGGCGCGGGACGACGGGCGGCGGGCGAACCGCAGCTCCTCGCGGACGACCGTGCCGACGGCGACGGCCGCGGGCGGCTCGGACGCCATGGGGGTGTCGACGAGGGCGACCGACCTGCGGATGGAGTCGGGGTCAGGGCTGCCGTCGAGGCGGACGGTGCCGCGGTCGGGCCGCAACCGGCCGCCCGCGATGAGGGAGGCGAGCATCGGTCCGCGTTCGGTGCCGATGGCGACGAGGGTGGGCGCGCCGTCGGTCAGGACCGCGTCGAGCGCGGGCAGGGCCGGGGTGGCGGGGTCGCCGACCGCGACGCCGTCGAGCTCGAGCCTCATCGTGCGGCCTCTGCCTCGAGGAGGTCGGCGTGCGCCGCGAGCAGGGCGTGCGCGTCGCGCCAGGACAGGCCGAGCGCACCGAGCCCGGCGACGATCACGAGCCGCCGGCCGTCCGCGCGGGAGAGGTCGGCGCGCGTGCTCTCGTCCAGGGCCGTGAAGGCCGCCCCCTCGACCAGCCGGGCGACGAGCTCGGGAGGGAGGTCCGCGCGGCCGGTGCCCCGCTCCGCCGC
>JBQCCU010000244.1:0-2804 GCA_051961935.1 Amnibacterium sp.
CGCGACGAGATCGAGCTCACGGTGGGCCGCGTGAACGGCGACTACGGCACCATCCGCCACAGCGCCATCAACTACCTCCATCACGGCTATCCGCGGGAGGAGATGGTGGCGCTGTTCCTCGCCGCGGACATCATGCTCGTCACGGCGCTGCGGGACGGGATGAACCTCGTCGCGAAGGAGTACGTGGCCACGCGGACCGACGACGACGGGGTGCTCGTGCTCAGCGAGTTCGCCGGCGCCGCCGACGAGATGAAGCAGGCGCTGCTCGTCAACCCGCACGACATCGAGGGGCTGAAGCGGGCGATCCTCGCGGCCGTGCACATGCCGCGGGGGGAGCGGCGGCAGCGGATGCGCGCCCTGCGCGCGCGGGTGATCGAGCACGACGTGGAGCGGTGGTCGCAGGACTTCCTCGTTGCACTCGCCGTGGCGCGGCCGTCCGCGAGCGACAGGACAATCGCCGGGACGGATTCGCCGTGAGCGGCGAGGCGGCCGAGCCGCCCGGCGTCCCTGCTGCGTTGCGCGAGGCGCTCGCCCGGCTCGCGGCGACCGAGCGGCTGCTCGTCGCGCTCGACTTCGACGGCACGCTCGCGCCCGTGGTCGACCGGCCCGACGCGGCCAGGGCGCTCCCCGAGGCGCGCGCGGCGATCGAGCGCCTGATCGGCACGGCCGGCACGCGCGTCGCGCTCGTCTCCGGCCGCCGCCTCGACGACCTCGAGCGGGTCGCGAGATTCGGCGACGAGGTGCTGCTCGTCGGCTCGCACGGGATCGAGCTGCGGCTCGACGACCCGGACGACGCGCTCGCGCTGAACGAGCGGGAGCAGCGGTCGATGGCGGTGCTCGAGCAGGTGCTCGAGCAGGTCGCGGACTCGCTCGACCAGGTGTGGCTCGAGTCGAAGCCCGCCGGCTACGCCCTGCACACCCGCCTCGCGACGGACCGGCGCAGCCGCGTCGCGCACCTCGTCGCGCTGCAGGAGGCGCAGGCGGAGGTCGACGATCTCACGGTGCGTCAGGGCAAGAACGTCATCGAGTTCTCCGTCCGCAGCACCACCAAGGGCGAGGCGGTCGAGCACCTGCGCCGGTACACGGAGGCCACCGCGGTGCTCTACGCGGGCGACGACGTCACCGACGAGGACGCCTTCGCGGCGCTCGGTCCCGGGGACCTCGGCCTGAAGAGCGGCCCGGGCGAGACCGCGGCGACCCATCGGGTCGCGGGACCGGCGGAGGTGGCGGCGGCCATCGCCCTGCTGGCGGACCTCCGCGCCCGCCGATAGAGGGGGTTGCCACTTTCTGCGGGTTTGCGCGCGCCGAAGTCGCAGAAGGTGGCAACAGCCGTCGGGATGGGGCGCCTAGGTTCATCGGGTGACCGACACGAGCCTCCGCGCGGTGTTCGCGGGGGACCGGGGGCGGCTGCTCGTCGGGCTGCTCTTCGCCGAGTTCGGCACCGCCATCCAGGCCGTCGCGGAGGCCGCCGTGCTCCCGCTCGCGTCGCGCGAGCTGCACGGGGCGCCGCTCTACGGCGCGACTGTCGCGGGACCCGCGCTGTCCGCCATCCTGTTCGCGATCCTCGGCCCCTCGCTCACCCGGCGGCTCGGCCCGCGCGGCGTGCTGCTGTGGTCCACCGTCGTGTACCTCGCGGGCGTGCTGCTCGCCGTGCTCGCGCCCGCGATGGGGTTCGTGCTCGCCGGCCGGATCCTGCAGGGCGCGGCGGCCGGGTTGCTGTCCGCGTTCGGGTTGAACGCGATCGGCGCGCTCTACGAGGACGCGATCCGCGCCCGGGTGGTGGCGACCTTCTCGATCGTCTGGCTGCTGCCGTCGGTCGTGGGTCCGGCGCTGAACGCGGTCGTCGCGAGCCTCGCGGGCTGGCGCCCCGCCATGGCCTGGCCCGCGGTGCTCGTGATCGCCGCGCGGCTCGTCATCGGCCGGCGCTCGGGTCTGCTGCCCGAGCCGGAGCGGGGCATCCCGGCCCCGGTCGCCTCCGGCGTCGTGGTGCTCGCCGCGCTGGCGCTCGCCGCCGCGGCACCCGGGTTGCCGGCGCCGTTCCGGGTGCCGGTGTGGGCCGGCGCGCTCGTCGTCGCCGGGGGAGCGGCCCTCCTGGTGCTCCGCCGCCTCACCGGCGGGCAGGGCAGGCGGATGCTGAACCTCGGGATCTTCGGCGGCATGATCCTCACCTACTTCGGCGGCGAGGCGCTGCTGCCGCTCGGCCTCATCGACGTGGCCGGCGTCGGGGTGGTGGGGGCGAGCATCGCGTTCGCGGCCGGCGCGACGAGCTGGTCGGTGTCCGGGCTGCTCCCGGCCGGACCCGCCCGGCGCCCGTTCATGGCCCGGCTCGGGGCGGCGCTCGTGACGGCGGCGTCCGTGGCGCTCGCCGCCGTGCTGCTGCCGGCCGCATCCGGCCCGCTCGTGCTGCTCGTGGCGGTGCTCGCCTGGGGGTCGGCGGGCGCCGGGATGGGGTCCTCGTGGCCGCTGCTCAGCGCGGGCGTGTTCGACGACGCGGAGGAGGCGGCGGTGCCGCCGCTGTCCGCGGCATCCGCCTTCGTGCAGGCCGCCTCGGGCGCGGCCGCCTCCCTGCTCGGCGGCGGCTTCTACTCGGTCACCGCCACCTCCCTCCCGCCGTCGGCGGGGATCGGCGGGGCGTTCGTGCTCGTCGCGGCCTGCGGCGCCGCGACCCTCGTGGGCGCGGTGGTGCAGGCGCGGCGCCGGGCCGCAGTCCGTCCGGCGGCCTGATCAGCGCGCGGTTTCGGAGTTCTAGGGCAACACGCCGCTGCTGGCCGCGTCCGCGCGGCGTGTCGCGCGGTTTCTCCGGA
>JBQCCU010000245.1:0-3305 GCA_051961935.1 Amnibacterium sp.
GGGGACGGGGGACGGGACGCCCGTCTGCGGATGGGGCTGCTGCTCACCGGGATCGTGCTGCTCGGCTTCCAGCTGCGCAGCCCCCTCGTCGCCCTCGCCCCGATCGCGCACGCCGCGGAGACCGGCTGGCACGTCTCCTCCACCGGGTTCGGCCTGCTCACCACGCTGCCACTGCTGTGCTTCGGCCTCGCCACCCCGCTCGCGCCGCTGCTCGAACGCCGCATCGGCCTCGAGACCGCGATCCTCGTCTGCCTCGGCGGCATCGTCGCGGCGACCGTGCTGCGGTCGGTCGACGGCTACCCGCTCGCGGTCGCATCCGCGGTGCTGATGGGCATCGCGATCACGATCGGCAACGTGCTCGTGCCCACCGTCATCCGGCGGGACGTGCCGCGGCGCGGCCGCGCCGCCGCGACGGGCGTCTACAGCGTCTCGCTCAACGTCGGCACGTGGCTGACCTCGCTCGGCACCGTGCCGCTCGCCGGCCTGCTCGGCTGGCGCGCCGCCGCGGCGGCCTGGAGCGTCGCCGGCATCGCGACCGCCGTCGTCTGGGTGGTGCTGCTGCGTCGCGTGCAGGCCGCGGGCGGCCATCCGCGCCCGCCGGCCGGACCGCATCCGCGCTACCGGCCGGACCGGCTCGCCATCCTGCTCGGCCTCGGCTTCGCCTGCCAGGCCTTCAGCTACTACGGCGTCACCACCTGGCTGCCGACCCTGCTCGCGGACGAGCGCGGCTACAGCGCGGCCGTCGCGGGCACCGCCTCGTCGGTGTTCCAGATCGCGGGCCTCGCCGGGTCGATCGGGGTGCCCCTGCTCACCCTGCGGCTGCGGCCGCGGGCGATCCTCGCGATCATCGGCGTGCTCTGGATCAGCCTCCCCGTCGGCCTCCTCCTCGCCCCGCAGCAGTTCCTGCTCGTCGCCGTGCTCGGCGGCGCGGCGCAGGGCGGCGGGTTCGCGGCGATCTTCACGATCATCGCGGAGGTCGGCGGCGATCCCCGGCGGACCACCGCGCTCTCCGCCTTCGTGCAGACCGTCGGCTACGTGGTCGCCGCGCTGGCGCCGCCCGCCGTGGGTGCCGTGCACCAGCTCGCCGGCGGCTGGACCGCGCCGATGGTCGTGGTGCTCGCCGCGACGGTGGGCTTCCTCGTGCTGAACCTGACCGCGGCCACCCTGGCCGCCCGCCGCGTCCCCGCCTGACAGCCCGCCCCCCGCCCCGCCCCCGCCACCCCCGCCCGGGATCCGGGCGCCGTCCGACAATCCGGGCGTCGTATCGCGCCCGGCCTGTCGGATGCGGCCCGGCTTCGGCGCCCTGGACGCCGGTACCCTCCATCCGTGTCGCACGCCGAGGGGACCATCCGCATGGTGGAGGCGCACGAGTGGCCGATCGTCGCGTGGCTCTGGCAGGCCTTCCGCGAGGACCTGTCGCCGGTCGTGCACGGGCTCCCGTACGCCGACGGGCGCTTCGGCGCCGGGCCGCTCGAGCCCTTCCCCTCCGCGGACGGCGCCGGCTACCTCGTCCGGCGGCCGCACCCCAACACGGGGGAGGAGGCGCCGATCGCTTTCGCGCTCGTCGACGGCCTCACCGGCGAGCGGCGTGGCATCCCCGGGTTCTGGGTGGCGCCGGCCGCCCGCGGCGACGGGGTGGGGCGCCGGCTCGCGGAGCACGTGCTCACCAGGCACGCCGGCCCGTGGCGCATCGGGTTCCAGCACGAGAACCCGTCGGCGGCCGCGTTCTGGCGCCGCGTCGCGGACGAGGCCTTCGGCCCCGGCGCCTGGACGGAGACGACCCGGCCCGTGCCGCACCGGCCGCTCGCGCCACCGGACCACTTCATCGAGACCGTCGATACCCTCCACCCGTGACCGAAGGCGACGTCCTCATCCGGCCCCTCGAGCAGGCCGATCACGACCGGTGGGCGGAGCTCTACCGCGGGTACCGCGCCTTCTACGAGCTCGCGCCGAGCGACGACGTCGTCGAGCGCGTCTGGGGCTGGCTGCGCGATCCGGCGGCGGAGCTCTCCGCGTTCGTCGCCGAGCGCGACGGGCGCGTGGTCGGGCTCGCGCACTACCGGCGCTTCCTCCGGCCCTCGTCCGGCTCGACGGGTCTCTACCTCGACGACCTCTTCACCGACCCGGATGCGCGCGGCGCCGGAGTCGGCCGCGCCCTGCTGCTGCGGCTGGCGCGCCTCGCGGGCGAGGAGGGCGCATCCGTCGTGCGGTGGATCACCGACACGGACAACGCGCGCGCCCGTCGCCTCTACGACTCGCTGGCCCAGGCGACCAGGTGGATCACCTACGACCTCGCCCCCGCTGCCCAGGATTGAGGGGGCAGCCGCGCGAGCGGCCTTGCACGCCGCCGCCGCGGCGAGTACACCGGTGCCTCGACGGGCTCCTCGGAGCCGCCGGCCCCCTGCTGGAGCCCGCCCGCGAAGACGCGGATGCGTGGTGGTGCGATGTCCCGGAACGGTCCCTCCTCCCGCTCGGCCGGACGGCGACGCGGCCTCGTGCTCGCCGTCTCGCTCGCGGTCGGCGCGACGGTCGGCCTCGCCGGGCCGCCCGCCGCGGCCGACCCGGCGTCCAGCCACGTGTTCGTCGTCATGATGGAGAACACCGACTGGTCCTCCGTGCTCGGCAGCCCGCACTTCCCCTACGTCAACCAGACCCTGCTGCCGAGCTCCGCCTCGACGAGCGGGTACCGCAGCGGCCTCCATCCGAGCCTGCCCAACTACGTCGAGCTCGAGGCGGGTGCCACGCTCGGGCTCACGAGCGGGAGCTACCTGCCCACCGACCACGCGGTGAGCACGACCGCGCACCTCACGACGCAGCTGAACGCCGCAGGGCTGGACTGGAAGTACTACGCCGAGAACCTGCCGGGCGGCGGCGGCACCTGCAACCTCACCGATCCGGGCGTCCCGTACTCGGAGGACCACAACCCGTTCGTGTACTTCCAGGACGTGCAGTCCGACCCGGCCTACTGCATCCGGCACGAGCGGCCCTACTCGGAGCTGGTCACGGACCTCGGCGCCGGGACCGTGCCGCAGTACAGCTTCATCGTGCCGAACGACTGGGATCAGGGGGAGAAGCTCGCCCCCGGCTCGTCCTGCGCCGCGTGCCAGGCCGACGCGTTCCTGTCGACCGAGATCCCCCGGATCCAGGCGTCCGCCGCCTACCAGGACAACGGCGTCATCCTCGTGCTGTGGGATGAGAGCGCCGGCACGGACACGAACCCGAGCGGCCTGATCGTCGTCTCGAAGCTCGCGAAGCACGGCTACGTGAGCAGCCTGCCGTACAGCCACGGCTCGACGCTGAAGACC
>JBQCCU010000246.1:0-4104 GCA_051961935.1 Amnibacterium sp.
CGCCGAGAGCGGGCCGGTGCTCACCGACCTCGACGCGGTGCTCCGCCGCCGCCGGGCCGGCTGACCGTCTCCCGAACGCACGGTTCGCGGTGCGCGGCAGGGCCGCCCCGTGTGCTGTCCGTGCGGACAACTGCTGCCGGAACAGCAGCCACAGTTGTCCGTGCGGACAGCAGACGCGAGACGCGCAGCCGTGACGAGCAGGCGCAGGCGCGGGGGAGATGCAGGAAGACCCCCGCCTGACGGCGGGGGCCTTCCTGGTTGTGGACCCTAGGGGATTCGAACCCCTGACCTTCTCATTGCGAACGAGACGCGCTACCAACTGCGCCAAGGGCCCCGGTGCGCCGTCAAGGTTAGCATCCGCTCGAGGGCGCACCGCTTTCGCCGCGCGTCATCCGCCCACGCCGACCCGTGAGCGCACCTCCCTGGCCGCGGCGACGAGGTTGGTGAGGGTGGCCACCGTCTCCGGGTAGCCCCGGGTCTTCAGCCCGCAGTCCGGGTTCACCCACAGCCGGTCGGCGGGCACGGCGGTGCGCGCCGCCTCGAGCAGCCCCGTCAGCTCCTCGACGCCCGGCACGCGCGGCGAGTGGATGTCCCACGCGCCGGGGCCGATGCCGCGGCGGAAGTCCGCCGCCGCGATGTCCCCGACCACCTCCATCCGGCTGCGGGCCGCCTCGATGCTCGTCACATCCGCGTCGAGCGCGTCGATCGCGTCGAGGATCTGCCCGAACTCCGAGTAGCAGAGGTGCGTGTGCACCTGCGTGGACGCCGCGGCCCCCGCGGTGGCCAGCCGGAACGCCCCGACGGACCAGTCGAGGTACGCCGGTTGAGCCGCCCGCTTCAGCGGCAGCAGCTCGCGCAGCGCCGGCTCGTCCACCTGCACGATGCGGATACCCGCCGCCTCGAGGTCGGCGATCTCGTCGCGGTGCGCGAGCGCCACCTGGTCGGCGGTGTCGCCGAGCGGCTGGTCGTCGCGCACGAACGACCAGGCGAGGATCGTCACCGGCCCGGTCAGCATCCCCTTGACCGGCCTGGCGGTGCGGCTCTGGGCGAAGACGGACCAGCGGACGGTGATGGGCCCCGGACGCGACACGTCGCCCCAGAGGATCGACGGCCGCGTGCAGCGGGAGCCGTACGACTGCACCCAGCCGTTCGTGGTCGTCGCGAAGCCGTCGAGCGCCTCCGCGAAGTACTGCACCATGTCGTTGCGCTCGGCCTCGCCGTGCACGAGGACGTCGAGCCCGAGATCCTCCTGCAGTTCGATCACCCGCGCGATCTCGGCGCGCATCGCGTCCTCGTACCCGGCGTCGTCGAGCTCGCCCCTCAGGTGGCGGCTACGCGCGCGGCGGATGTCGTCGGTCTGCGGGAAGGAGCCGATGGTCGTCGTGGGCAGCGCGGGGAGGCCCAGCGCCGCCTGCGCGGCGAGCCGGTGCTCGTAGGGCACGCGGCCGCGGTCCGTCGCCGCGACGGCCGCGAGCCGCTCGCGCACGGCCGGCACGCGGACGCCCGGTACGGCGGTCCAGCGCGCCGTCGCCCGATCGGATGCGGCGAGCTCCTCGGTGATCGCCGCCCGTCCGGCCTCGAGGAACCGGGCGAGCACCGCGACCTCGGCGACCTTCTGGTCGGCGAACGCGAGGCGCTCGCGGAGCGCGGGTGCCAGGTCCGGCTCGTCGTCGGCGTCGTGCGGCACGTGCAGCAGCGAGGTGGCCGTGCTCACGGCCAGGCGGCCGGCGAGCGCGGCGACGGCCTCGAGTCGCTCGACGGCGGCCCCCAGATCCGCCCGCCACACGTTGCGGCCGTCGACCACGCCGGCGAGCAGCGTCTTGCCCGCGAGGTCCGCGCGGACGGACGGGGACGGATCCGGCACCGCGCCCCGGACGAGGTCGATCGCGAGGGCCTCCACGGGAGCGGCGGCGAGCACGGGCAGCGCGGTGTCGAGCGCGCCCCAGGTCGCCGCGACGAGGATCGACGGGCGGTCGGGCGCGGCGCCGAGTGCCGCGTAGGCGCGGGCCGCCGCCGCCGCGAGGGTCTCGGGCGACGCCGGCAGGCTCTCCGAGACGAGCGCCGGCTCGTCGAGCTGCACCCAGTCCGCGCCCGCGGCCCGGAGCGCGGCGAGCAGGTCGGCGTAGGCGGGGAGCAGGTCGTCCAGGCGGTCGAGCGGCGAGAACCCGGGCGCGGAGCCGGCCGCGGGCTTCGCGAGGGCGAGCAGCGTGACGGGACCCACGAGCACCGGGCGGGTGCGGTAGCCGTCGGCGGCGGCCTCGCGCAGCAGGGCCGCGAGCCGCGCGGGCTCGGCGCGGAAGGGCGTGCCCTCGTCGATCTCCGGCACGAGGTAGTGGTAGTTCGAGTCGAACCACTTCGTCATCTCGAGCGGCGGCTGCTCCGCGGATCCGCGCGCGAGGGTGAACAGGGTCGCGGTCGCGTCCGGGGCCAGCGCGCCGAAGCGGGCCGGCACCGCGCCGACCGCGAGCGCGGCGTCGAGCACGTGGTCGTAGAGGCTGAACGACTCCGGGATCGCGGAGTCGTCGCGGCCGAGCCCGAGCTCCGCGAGGCGGGCGCGGGTCGCGCGGCGCGTGTCCGCCGCGGCGGCCTCGAGGGCGGCCTCGTCGATCCGGCCGGCCCAGTGCGCCTCGAGGGCGCGCTTCAGCTCGCGCCGTCGGCCGATGCGGGGGTAACCCAGGATCGTGGCGGTGGGGAAGGCGGTCATGCGGACTCCTCGGCGGGGATGCGGCCGAGGCGGTGCAGCACCTCGAGCACGGCGTCGGGCTGGTTGAAGGTGTAGAGGTGGAGGGCGGGCGCGCCCGCCGCGAGCAGGGCCTCGGCGAAGCGGGTGGCGTGCGCGACCCCGAGCTCCCGCTGCCCCTCGGAGGTCGGCTCGATCTCGAGCGCGATCGCGAGGTCGCGCGGCTCGTCCTCGCCGGAGAGCTCGAGCACCCGCCGCAGGCGGGCGGGGCTCGTGACGGGCAGCACGCCGGGGACGATGGGGATCGTCACGCCCCAGCGTCGCGCCCGCTCGACGAACGAGGCGTAGTCCTCCGGATGGAAGAACAGCTGCGTGATCGCGAGCTCCGCGCCCGCGGCCTGCTTCGCGAGCAGCGCGTCGAGGTGGTCGTTGCGGTTCGGCGCGTCGGGGTGCCCGTTCACGAACGCGGCGACGGCGACCCGGGCGCGCGGCCGGTCCTCGCCGATCGCCTGCACGCCGGGGAGGCCGGGCAGCGGATGCAGCGCCCACGGCGCCCGTTCCGCCTGCACCCGGTGGATGAGCTGCACGAGCTCCGCCGCCGAGCGCAGGTCGGTGGGCGCCGCATCCGCGCGCCGGTCGCCGCGGACGGCGAGGAAGCGGTGCACGCCGATCTCGAGGAAGCGCCGGACGAGCGCCGTCGCCTCCGCGTGGGACGAGCCGGCGCAGGTGAGGTGCGCCATCACGTCGACGCCGGTGCGTTCGCAGACGAGCCGGACGAGGTCGAACGACGCGTCGGTCGACGAGCCGACGGCGCCGAACGTCACCGAGAACCATTCGGGTCCGGATGCGGCCAGCGCGTCGAGCGTGGCGGGCAGCGCGGCGGCGGCGGCCCGCGACCGCGGCGGGTAGAGCTCGAACGAGTGGGGGACGCGGGGCGTCGGAACCATGCGGCTCACCTCCATCCGGCACGCTGGCAAGCGGACCGGGCGCGGTGCACGCGGTCCGCAGCGGGTGCCGGGCTCGGCTGTCGCTGACCGCCCGGCGAGCCGGACGTGGCCGCCACAGTAGGGCGGCGGATGCGGCCGTGGGGAAGCGTGACGTCCCGTTACGCGACGCCCGGCACGCGCCCCTGATCCGCCGGCAGCGAACCCGCACAGCGCCCGATCGGGCCGGGTGGATCCTGCTCCCATGGACGACGCATCCGTGCTGGACGCCTACTCCCGCACGGTCGTCGCCGTGGCGGAGTCGGTGCTGCCGAGCGTGGCGAGCATCAGCGTGCGCACCGCCCGCGGCGGCGGGGCCGGCAGCGCGACGGTCGTGGCGGGGGGCGGCGTGCTGCTCACGAGCGCCCACGTGGTCGTCGGGGCGGCGAGCGCGGACGCCGCGTTCCCCGACGGCACCACCACCGTGGTCGACGTCGTGGG
>JBQCCU010000247.1:0-5352 GCA_051961935.1 Amnibacterium sp.
CCGCCTCGGCGCCGAGCTGCTGGTGACGTCGACCACCGACCGGATCCAGGACCGGGTCGCAGACCTCGCAGCGCAGGGCGTCCGGGCGACCGGGATCGTGGCGCGACTCGAGACCCCCGTCGGCGTCGACGCGCTGGCCGCGGCGCTCGAGGGCCGGGTCCCGACGGTGCTGGTGAACAACGCGGGCATGGTCGCCACGGGCGAGGCGATGGCGTCGGGCGACGGCACCGGCGACCCGGCTGCCTGGAACGCCTCCCTCGCGCAGAACCTGACGAGCGCCTTCCTCGTCACGCGGGCCCTGCTGCCCGGCATGCGTGCGGCCGGCTGGGGTCGGGTCGTGTCCGTCTCGAGCGTCACCGGCACGGTGATGGCGAGCAGGGACGACGTGGCGTACGCGGCGGCGAAGGCCGGGCTCGCCGGCCTCACCCGGGCGCTCGCGGTCGATGAGGCGCCGTACGGCATCACCGCGAACACCGTCGCCCCCGGCTGGATCGCGACGGCGTCCCAGCTCCCCGACGAGGCCGCGGAGGGCCATCTGGTCCCCGCCGGCCGCAGCGGCACGCCGGCGGAGGTCGCCGCGGCGATCGCGTGGCTCTGCACGCCCGGCGCCGCCTACGTGACCGGCCAGGTCCTCGTCGTCGACGGCGGCAACAGCGTCGGTGAGCAGCGCCGCCCGCCGGCCGGTTGACCCTGCTTCCGCGGGCAGGGAGGATGCGGATCGGAGGCGTGCGATGGCTGAAGGATCCGAACCGTCCGAGGGAGCCGGGGGGCGGACGCTCGTCGAGCCGGTGATCGTCGTCGGGGTGCTGCCCGATCAGCCGCTCTGGGTCGTGCAGGTGGCGGGGGAGTTCGCCCGCACCTTCCGGGCGCGCCTGGTCTGCGTGTCCGTCGACGCGACCCGCTACGTGCTGCAGGACCTGCCGGACGGCACCCTCATCTCCGCGCCGATCGACCCCGACCTCGAGCAGGACGAGCCGATGTTCCCGCCGGAGCGGCTCGAGGAGATCGGCGCGCTGCTCGCCCCGATGGGGGTGCGCTGGAGCATGCGCGAGCTCGTGGGGGAGGCGGCGACCTCGCTCATGACCGTCGCCGACGAGGAGAACGCGCTCATGATCGTCGTCGGCACCCGGCAGAACGGCTTCGGGGGCGCGGTCCGCCGCTTCTTCGGCGGCTCCGTCGCCGTGCGGCTCAGCCACCGGCAGTACCGGCCGGTGGTCGTCGTGCCGATCGAGCCGACGGAGGAGACCCGTCGCCTGCCCTGGGAGGAGCCGGACGAGGAGCACCACGCCCGCCACGGCTGATCCCGGCCCGTAAACTGGTCGGTCGCCTCCCCAGCCGGGGGACCGGCGGGGGACGGGGGACGCCATCTACTCCGAAGCGGGTGTGCAGCACTTCGTGGGGGCGGCGACCTTCGCCCGCGCGGACGCGTACCAGCGGCAGGGCCGGGTGACGGACACCCGCTGGAGCAGCGACCGCACCATCCTCACGGGCCACGTGCGCGGCGCCGCCCGGCTGCCGTACTCCGCCCGCGTGCGGATGCGGCTCGCCGAGCACGGCCCGGAGCCGGTCACGGGGCTCTGCGACTGCCCCGTCGGCGAGCGCTGCAAGCACGTCGGCGCCCTGCTGCTCGAGGCGGTGCGGACGCCGGCACCGACCGCCCGCGGGGACGTCGGCGCCACCTGGCGGCGGGCGCTCGACCCGATCCTCGAGGGCCTCGATCCGCGCGGCGGCACCGCGCCGCTCGGCCTCTGGTTCGAGCTGCAGCCCGGCCGCCCGCAGGGACCCCGCCGCCCGCCGGAGCCGACGGTCGCGGTGCGGCCGGTGCAGCTGGGCCCCGGGGGACGCTGGCGCCGGACCGGCATCTCCTGGCGCGACTTCGCGCAGGTCACCGCCCTGCACGACTACGACGACCGGCAGGCGCGCCTGCTGCGCGAGCTGCACCTCCTGCTCACCGACGGCGCCGCGCCGCTCGCCACCGGCACCTGGCTGCCGCTCGACCGGGCCAGGAGCGCGGCCCTGTGGACGCTGCTCGACGACGCCCAGCACGAGCGGATCGGGCTCGTCACCGGCGGCAAGGCGCAGACGCCGCTGCTGCTCGCCGCGCACCTCGCCACCCCCGCGATCGACGTCGGGCGGGACGCGGACGGCCTCGTGCTGAAGCCGCTCGTCGCCGACGGCGACCCGCGCACGGCACCCCCGGTCGCAGCGCCCTTCGTGCTGATCGGGGAGCCGGCCACCGGCCTCGCGACCTGGCACCGCGAGGACGGGGCGGCGCTCACCGAGGCGGTCGTCGGGCTCGCCCGCTTCGCGGAGCCGGTCGCCCCGCCGGCGCGCGCGTTCCTCGGCCTCGACGACCCCATCCGCGTGCCGCGGGCGGAGGAGGGCGCCTTCCTCACCGAGCACTACCGGCGGCTCGCCACGCTGCTCCCCGTCGTCTCCCGCGACGGCAGCTTCGCCCCGCCCGCCCTCCCGGTGCCCGTGCTCGGCCTCACGCTGCGCTTCGCCGCGGCCAAACCCGTGGAGGGCACGTGGTGGTGGCGCTACCGGGTGCCGGGCGAGGACGTGACGGTGGAGCGCTCGCCGTTCGACCCCGACGGGACGCACGGCTTCCGGGACGTCGGCGCGGAGCGGCGCCTCCTCGACGGCGTCGCGGCGGCCGGGGTCACCCCGGAGCTCGCGCCCGACCTGTTCGTGCCCGGTTCGTCCCGGCTCAAGGCGTCGTTCGGCTTCGCCGGCACCGCCGCGATCGAGTTCGCGCGGGAGGTGCTGCCGCGCATCCGCCGGATCGACGGGCTGCTGCTCGAGGAGCGCGGCAAGCCCGTCGACTACCGGCCGGCCGAGAGCGCCCCCGTCGTCACCATCGCGACGAGTGAGCGCGCCGGCGACCGGGACTGGTTCGACCTCGACATCGACGTGCGGGTCGGCGACGACGCCGTGCCGATCGCCGACGTGATCCGGGCGCTCGCCCGCGGCGACGACTTCATGGTGCTGCCGGGCGGCGTGTACTTCCCGCTCGACTCCGACGCCTTCGGGCGCCTCCGGGACCTGCTCGCCGAGGCGCGCGAGCTCGCCGACGACGGGGCGGGCGGGCTGCGCATCTCGCGCTACCAGGGCTCGCTCTGGGAGGAGCTCGCCGCGCTCGGCATCGTGCAGCGGCAGGCGGAGTCGTGGCGGCGCGCGGTCGCCGGCCTCGCCGGCAGCGCGGAGGGCACGCTGCCGCCGCAGGCGCTGCCGCCCGGCTTCCCGGCGCAGCTGCGGCCGTACCAGCAGACCGGCTACGACTGGCTCGCGTTCCTCTACGACAGCGCGCTCGGCGGGGTGCTCGCCGACGACATGGGGCTCGGCAAGACGGTCCAGTCCCTCGCCCTCGTGGCCCGCGCCGTCGCCGACGGCCGGCTGCCCGGGGGCGGGACGGGCCGGCCCCGGTTCCTCGTGATCGCCCCGACGAGCGTCGTGCCGAACTGGACCGCGGAGGCCGTGCGCTTCGCGCCGGGCGTGCGGGTCACGGCGATCACCGAGACGACGCGGCGCAGCGGCCGGCCGCTGCGCGAGACGGTCGGCGACGCCGAGCTCGTGATCACCACCTACGCCCTCTTCCGGCTCGAGGCCGAGGCCTACGGGGCGATCGACTGGTCGGGGCTGCTCCTCGACGAGGCGCAGTTCGTGAAGAACCGCAACGCCGCCACCCACCAGGCGGTGCGCAGCATCGACGTGCCGTTCAAGCTCGCCATCACGGGCACGCCGATGGAGAACTCGCTCATGGACCTGTGGAGCGTGTTCTCGATCGCGGCGCCCGGCCTGTTCCCGTCGCCGACCGGGTTCGCCGAGGCGTACCAGCGGCCCATCGAGCGCGACGGGGACGCCGAGCGGCTCGCACAGCTGCGGCGCCGCATCCGCCCCCTCATGCTGCGCAGGACGAAGCAGGCGGTCGCCGCGGACCTGCCGGACAAGGTCGAGCAGGTGCTCGAGGTGGAGCTGCATCCCGAGCAGCGGGCCGTGTACGAGCGGCTCCTCGCCCGCGAGCGGCAGCGGGTGCTCGGGCTGCTCGACGAGTTCGGCCGCAACCGGTTCGCGATCTTCCGGGCGCTGACCATGCTGCGGCAGGCCGCGCTCGACGCCGCCCTCGTCGACCCCGACCTCGAGGACGTGCCGTCCACGAAGCTCGACCTGCTCGAGGAGCTGCTCGGCGACGCGCTCGAGGAGGGGCACCGGGTGCTCGTGTTCAGCCAGTTCACCCGACTGCTCGGTCGCGTGCGGGCGCGGCTCGATGCGGCCGACATCGGCTACGCCTACCTCGACGGCTCCACCGTGCGGCGCGACGAGGCGATCGACCGCTTCCGGTCCGGGGCGGCGGACGTGTTCCTCGTCTCGCTGAAGGCCGGCGGGTTCGGGCTGAACCTCGCCGAGGCCGACTACTGCATCCTGCTCGACCCCTGGTGGAACCCCGCCGCGGAGGAGCAGGCGATCGACCGCGCGCACCGGATCGGGCAGACCCGCTCGGTGTTCGTCTACCGCCTCGTCGCGAAGGACACGATCGAGGAGAAGGTCATGGCGCTGAAGGCGGCGAAGGCGGAGCTCTTCGACGCCGTCATGGCCGACGCGGAGGGCGTGGCCGGTGCCGGCATCTCCGCGGAGGACGTGCGCGCCCTGCTCGCCTGAGCGCGCCCGGCGCGTTCCCAGGATCCGGCGGGGCGGCGCCCGGCAGGATGATCGGCGGCCCGGGCCCCGGGGGGAGGAGGTCCGTTGCCGATCGCAGTGCCCCACGTGGTCGCGCCGTGGAACGAACCGCTCACCGACGGCGAGCACTCGCTCGTGCTCTACGGGGTGGTGGTGGCGGGTCTCGCGCTCGGCGCGACGCTGCTGCGGCTGTGGGCCACCCGCGGTGACGTGGGTCCCCGGTACCGGCCGGCCGCGCTCGCCGGCGTCGCCGTCACCGGGGTCGCCTTCGTCTCCTACGTCGCCGTCGCCGCGACGTTCCTCCTCGGCTACGACCACGTGGGATCCGCCTGGCGGCCGAACGACGGCGCGCTCTACTCCTGGTCCGCGCGGTTCATGGACTGGTCCGTGAGCGTGCCCCTGCTCGTGGTGGAGCTGATCGCCGTGAGCGCGCTGACCGGCCCGCTCGCCCGCCGGCTGCGCCTCGCGGGCGGCGGGTCGGCGTTCCTCATGATCCTGCTGGGCTTCATCGGCGGCGTAGTCGTGCACGGCGGCACCGACCCGGCCGCGCTCGCGACGTGGGGCGGCGTCTCGTCGGCGTTCTTCGTGGTGCTCTACGGCGTCGTGATCGTGACGGTGCTCCGCTCGCTGCCGGTCCTGCCGCCCGCGGCCCGCTCGCCGTACCGGGCCGCGATG
>JBQCCU010000248.1:0-2216 GCA_051961935.1 Amnibacterium sp.
ACGATCGCGCCGTTCCGGAGATCTCGGGCTACACGCCGCGCCGTGGACTCGTCGGTCGGCGCGGCGCGCCGTTTCTCCGGAACGGCGCGATGATCGCTCATGCGCTCCTGGCCGGCCCTGCCCGCCGCCGCGCTCGTGCTCGCGCTCGCCGGATGCACGCCGGCGCCGAGGCTGCCGGTGGGCTTCCCGAGCGCGGTGCCGGTGCTGGACGGTCCCGTCGTGGCCACGAAGCACGAGTACGGGGAGTGGCTCGTCTGGGTGCGGTCCGCGCATCCGCTCGCGGACTACCGGCGCGCCCGCGCGCAGCTGCTGCACGCGGGCTACAGCGAGACCGCGAACGACGAGACGGCGGGCGGCAGCACCGGCCAGTTCTGCTCCCCGCGGTGGTGCACGAACCTCACCGGCTACCACGACCCCCGCTACGGCGACTCGGTCTCCTACGAGGTCTTCGCGACCACGGGGATGAACGCGCTGCCCTGATCCGCGTGGCAACCGCGCGGCGGCATCGTTCGACCGCAGGATGAAGGCCGGACCGGCCCGCCGTCATGGCGCCGGGCCGACACCACGTGCGCGGCGGAGCCGGGCGAGCGGACGGTCTCCGGCGGAGCCGGGCACGGACCCTCCGGCTCCAGGGAGAGAAGTGCGACGACTCCGTCTCGACGGACGCGCCGCGGCGATCGCGGTGCCGCTCGGCGTGGTGGCGATCATCATGCTCCTGGTCGTGCCGGTCCCCTCGTGGGTCCTCGACCTGCTGATCACCGTCAACATCCTCTTCGCGCTCGTCATCCTGCTCACGACGATGTTCGCGAAGCGGCCGCTCGACTTCTCCGTGTTCCCGTCGCTGCTGCTGATCGCGACGCTCTTCCGGCTCGGGCTCAACGTGGCGTCCACCCGGCTCGTGCTCGGACAGGGCTACGCGGGCGAGGTCATCCACGCCTTCGGCCAGGTGGCGGTCAGCGGCTCGCTGATCATCGGCGCGGTCATCTTCCTGATCCTCGTGGTCATCCAGTTCGTGGTGGTCACGAAGGGCGCCGAGCGCGTCGCCGAGGTCGGCGCGCGGTTCACCCTCGACGCGATGCCCGGCAAGCAGATGGCGATCGACGCCGACCTGAACTCGGGCCTCATCACCGAGGACGAGGCCCGCCGCCGCCGCGCGGACGTCGCCGCCGAGGCCGACTTCTACGGCGCGATGGACGGCGCCAGCAAGTTCGTCAAGGGCGACGCCATCGCCGGCATCGTCATCGTGATCATCAACATCGTCGGCGGCATCGGCATGGGCGTGCTCATGCACGGCCAGCAGATCACCGACGCGCTGAACACGTACACGCTCCTCACCATCGGCGACGGCCTCACCGCGCAGATCCCCGCGCTGCTCATGGCGGTCTCGACCGGCATGATCGTCACCCGCTCGAACGCGGAGGCGGATCTCGGCAGCACCGCCGGCCAGCAGCTCGCGCAGTCCCGCACCGCGCTGCTGATCGCCGGCATCGCCGCCTGCGCGATGGCCTTCATCCCCGGCATGCCGATGATCCCGTTCTTCGTCGTGGGCGGCGGCCTCATCCTGCTGTCGCGGCGCCTCGCGAGGGCGGAGCAGCGGAAGGCCGCGCTCTCGCTCGCGGCGAGCACGGCGGGGGAGCCGGCGGCGTCGGCGGACACCCCTGAGGAGCTCATGGAGCAGATGCGGGTGCACGCCCTCGAGGTGCAGCTCTCCGCCGACCTCGTCGACCTCGTCTCCGGGGTGAGCGACGACCTGCTCGCCCGCGTGAAGTCGCTGCGCCGGCGGATCGCGATGGAGTACGGCGTCGTCGTGCCGCCGGTCCGCACCCGCGACAGCGTCGACCTGCCGCCGTCCACCTACGTGCTCCGCGTCGCGGGCGTCGAGATGGGCCGCGGCATCGCGCCCGTCGGCAAGGTGCTCGCCATCGGCGACTCGCTCGACGCCCTGCCCGGCACCCCGACCATCGAGCCGGTCTTCGGCCTCGCCGGCAAGTGGATCCCGGCCGAGATGCGGCACTCGGCGGAGCTCACCGGCGCGACCGTCATCGACCGCGGCTCCGTGCTCGTCACGCACCTGTCGAACGTGATCACGAGCAACGCCGCCCGCCTGCTCTCCCGTGAGGACGTGCGCGTGCTCACCGAGGGCGTGAAGCGGGTGAACCCGTCCGCGGTCGAGGAGCTCGTCCCCGCGCTGCTGAGTCTCGCGGAGGTGCAGCGCC
>JBQCCU010000249.1:0-2191 GCA_051961935.1 Amnibacterium sp.
CCTCACCGACGGCGGCACGGTGTCCGCCGCCGAGATCCTCGTGGCGACCGGCCGGGAGCCGCGGACGCGCGATCTCGGGCTCGCCGCCGTCGGCCTCACCGACGGCGACTGGCTGCCCGTCGACGACACGCTCCTCGTCACGGCCGACACGAACCGCGACGAGCCGTGGCTGTACGCGGTGGGTGACGTGAACCACCGGGCGCTGCTCACCCACGCGGGCAAGTACCAGGCCAGGGCGGCGGGCCGGGTGATCGCCGCCCGCGCCGCCGGGGAGCCGGTGGACGCCGCGCCCTGGGGCCGCCACGTCGCCACCGCCGATCACGGCGCCGTGCCGCAGGTGACCTTCACCGACCCCGAGGTCGCGTCGGTGGGCCTCACCGAGGCCGCGGCGCGGAGGCAGGGCCGGCCCGTCCGCACCGTCGAGTACGACATGGCGCACCTGTCGGGGGCCACCGTGCTGTCCGACGACTCCACCGGCCGGGCGAAGCTCGTGATCGACGACGAGCGGGACGTGGTGCTCGGCGCCACCTTCGTCGGCCAGGACGTCGGCGAGCTGCTGCAGTCCGCGACCGTCGCCGTGGTCGGCGAGGTGCCGATCCAGCGGCTGTGGCACGCGGTGCCGTCCTATCCGACGCTGAGCGAGGTGTGGCTGCGGCTGCTCGAGGCGGACGGCCGCGCATGAGCGTCGCGCTGCCCGCCCCCGGCCGGATGGAGGGGCGCACCGTCGTGATCACCGGCGCGAGCTCCGGCATCGGCCGGGCGGCCGCGATCGAGCTCGGTGCGCTCGGCGCCGACGTCGTCGTGGTCGGCCGGAACCCCGAGCGCACGCGGGCGGTCGCCGCGGCCGCAGGGGGCCGCGCCTACCTCGCCGACTTCGAGCGGCTCGACGACGTCCGCCGCCTCGGCGACGAGCTGCGAGCCGACCTGCCGGCGATCCACGTGCTCGCGAACAACGCGGGCGGCATCGGCCCCCGGCGCGACACCGTCGACGGGTTCGACGCGACGTTCCAGCGCAACCACCTCGCGGGGTTCCTGCTCACGAACCTGCTGCTGCCGACGCTCGTCGCCACCGCGGCGGAGGCGCCCGCGGCGAGCGTGCGCATCGTGCAGACCGCCAGCGGCGCCGCGCGCTCCGGACGCATCCGCCTCGACGACCTCGACCACCGCCGCGGCCCGTGGCTCGGCGGCTTCCGGGCGTACGGCACGACGAAGCTCGAGAACGTGGTGTTCACCCGGGAGTTCGCCCGGCGCCTCGCCGGCACGGGCGTGGCGGCGTACGCGTTCCATCCCGGCTTCGTGGCGAGCGGCTTCGGCGACGGGATCGGGCCGGTGGCGTTCGCGCAGCGCTGGGCGCTGACGCCCGAGCAGGGCGCCCAGCCCCTCGTGCGGCTCGCGGCGGCGCCCGACGTGCCGGCACCGTCCGGCAACTACTTCGACCGGCTGAAGGCGCCGGGGCGGCTGCCGAAGCAGGCGGACGACCCCGGGCTCGCCAAGGCGCTCTGGTCGGCGAGCGAGGTGCGGGCGGGCCTGCGCTGACTCCCGCTCCCGCCCGGTAGGGTCCAGCCGTGGTGCTGACCGTCCTCGGGTGCGCCCTGCTGCTGCTCGGGGGCCTGGCGGTCGCGACCGGCCTGCTGCCGGTGCCCGACGCGCTCGCGCTCGGCGCGCGGATCGCGCCGGTGCTGGGCTTCGTCGTCGCCATCACGGTCGTCGCCGCGCTCGCGACTCGCGCCGGCGTGTTCGAGCGCGTCGCCGACGGCGCGGCACGGCTGGGGCGCGGCCGGGGACCGGTGCTCTGGCTCCTCGTCGTCGCCGTCGCGGTGGTGTCGACCGTGTTCCTCTCCCTCGACACGACGGCCGTGCTGCTCACCCCGATCGTGGTGACGCTGGCGCGGCGCGTGGGCATGCCGGCGCTGCCGTTCGCGATGGCGACGGTGTGGCTCGCGAACACGGGCTCGCTGCTCCTGCCGGTCTCGAACCTGACGAACCTGCTCGCCGAGGCGGGCCCGGGGCTCGGCGCCGGCGGCTACGTCGCCCGGTCGGCGCTGCCCGCGCTCGTCGCCGTGGTGGGGCCGGTGCTGCTGCTCGCCGCCGTCCACCGCCGGGACATCGGCCGCCGCTACACGGTGCCGGCGCTCCCGCGCCCCGCGGATCCGGTGCTGTTCCGGATCGCGGCGGTCGTGCTCGTGCTGCT
>JBQCCU010000250.1:0-2544 GCA_051961935.1 Amnibacterium sp.
TACGGCGAATACGCGTTGCCCGAGGTCGCGATAGAGGACCGCAGCATCCCGGGCCCGCACGGGCCGATCCCGGTGCGCCTCTACCGGCCGCGCGACTCCGGCGCGGCGCTGCCCGGCCTCCTCTGGAACCACGGTGGCGGCTTCACCGCCGGTGACCTCGACATGCCCGAGGCCCACGTCGTCAGCGCCGAGATCGCAGCCCGAGCGGGCGCCGTCGTGGCCAGCGTCGACTACCGGCTCGCCGTCGGCGGCGTCCGCTACCCCGTCCCCGTCGACGACGTGGCCACCGCCTGGAGCTGGTTCCGCGGCGCCGCGGGCGAGCTCGGCGTCGACCCGGCCCGCGCGGCCATCGGCGGGGCGAGCGCCGGCGCCAACCTCGCCGTCGCGGCCGTGCTGCGCGCCCGCGACGCCGGGCAGCCGCTGCCGTCCGCGATGCTGCTCGCCTACCCGGCTCTCCACTTCCCGACGCCCGCGCTGCACGACGACCTCGCCGCCGAGATGCGGGAGCTGCCCCTCCTGCTCCGCTTCACGCCGCGGATGATCACCGACATCACGGCCGCCTACCTCGGCCGCATCACGGACATCCCCTCGAACCTCATGCCCGGCCTCGCGGACCTCACCGACCTGCCGCCCGCACGGATCGTGGTCAGCGAGTACGACGACCTCCGTGCCTCGGGGGAGCTGTTCACCGAGCAGCTCACGGAGCGGGGCATCCGCGCCGAGCTGACCGTCGCGGCGGGCATGCTGCACGGGCATCTCAACATCCCCCCGGTGGCCGAGCTGCCGGAGATCGGCCGGTCCATCGACTTCCTGGCGGCCGGCCTGTGAGCGGCGCCCGTCCGCCGCGCGATCCGCGGATCCGCGCGCTGCTCGTGATCCTCGTGATCCTCGCCGTCGGCGGCGCGGTCTACGCCGTCGTCGGGCTCCTGCAGCAGCAGCTCCTGCCGCTGATCGAGGGCGCGAGCCTCCTCGTCGTCGCCGTGCTCTGCGCGCTCTTCGCCGCCCGGCGGACGCGCCACCCGCACCGGCCCCCGCGTCAGTAGGCTCGCCGCGACCGAAGGAGGGCGCATGAGCACCGACGGACCTGAGGAGCGTCCCGAGGACCGGCCGGCCCCCGCCCAGCCCTGGGTCGCGCCGTCGAGCCGGCCGGGCGCGGAGGCGCCCTCGTCGGATGAGACCCCGACGCGGCCGGAGGTGCCGATCCCGCCCGCCGAGCAGCCGCCGACGGCGCAGTACCCACCGACGGCGCAGTACCCGCCGCCGACGGGCGCGCCGCTGCCGCCACCGGGCTCGCCCCTGCCCCCTCCGGGGGCACCGGTCCCGCCGCCACCCGTACCGCCCGCCGCCCCGCCGCCCGCGGGCGGCGCCCCGCAGCCCGGGGAGCCGGGCGCTCGCCGTGGCAACCCCGTGGGGCTCGCCGCCCTGATCGTCGGGGTGATCGCGCTCGTGCTCGCGTTCGTGCCGATCGCGTCGTTCTTCGCCGGGCTGCCGGCGCTCGCCGCGATCATCCTCGGCATCATCGGCCTCGTGCTCGTCGGCAGGCGCCGGGGCATGGCCACCGCGGGCCTGATCCTCGGCGCGGTGGCGCTGATCGCCGCGATCGTCGTCTCCGTCCTCACGTTCGTCGGCTTCGTGCGCAGCAGGATCACCGAGCTGCCCCAGGTGAGCGGGTTCCCATCCGCCTTCCCGTCCGAGGGCTCCGGCGGCGGATCGGCGCTCGCGCCGGGACACCACACGATCGTCTACCGCGTCACGGGCGGCGGCACCGCGAGCATCACCTACACGACGTTCGCGAACGGGCGGATCGGCACGGCCCGCGATCAGCGGGTCGCGCTGCCGCGCGAGCGCACGCAGCAGCTGACGATCACCTCGGGCGGCACGCAGCGCTTCCTGCTCGCCGCAGTGGTGATCGACGGCACAGCGCGCCTCGGCTGCTCGATCGAGGTGGACGGCCGGACGGTCGCGACGAACGAGTCCGGGTCGACCTCCGGCGTCGAGCTGGTGACCTGCTCGGCCCGCTGACCCCCGCTCGGACGGCGGCGGTCAGACCGCGATCGCTTGCACGCCCGCGACGATCTCGCCCGCCGCGCGCCGCGCCTGCGCCGCCTTGTCGTCCTTCGCGGTGTTCAGCACGTGAGCGATCACCGGCTTCCGGTACACGTCGACGGCCTCCCACGCGAAGTCGGGAGCGCTGAACTCCATCCCGAGCATCGTCCAGGCGGCGCCGGTGCGCGCGAGGAGCCCGCTCCGCACATCCGCCGGGTAGTAGTACCCCCAGGTGCGGAAGCCGGCCGCGGCCGCCTGCTCGGCCCAGTCCGCGCTCGCGCCGTAGCTCTTCGCGATGACGTGCCGAGCCGGGTGCCGGACGGTCCGGGCGATCTCGTCGAGGACCTCCTGACGGAGCGCGGCGGGAGCGGCCTTCGGGTCGATGAAGAGGACGTTGGACGAGGCGAACTCCGCGAGGAAGTCACGCAGCCGGAGATAGGGCCGCGCCGGCTGGTGGGGCATCACGGTCGAGCGCGCGGAGATGCGCAGTGCGGAGAT
>JBQCCU010000251.1:0-2884 GCA_051961935.1 Amnibacterium sp.
CCTGCACATCAACCTCGCCGTCGGCTACGGCGGCCGCACCGAGATCGCCCACGCGGTGCGGAGCATCGTGGAGCAGCACCAGGCCGGCGGGGGGAGCCTCGACGACCTGGCGGACCTGCTCACGCCCGAGCTGATCGGCGAGCACCTGTACACGAGCGGGCAGCCGGACCCCGACCTCGTCATCCGCACCTCGGGGGAGCAGCGGCTGTCCGACTTCATGCTCTGGCAGAGCGCGCACAGCGAGTTCTACTTCGTCGAGGCGCTCGGTCCCGACCTCCGCGAGGTCGACTTCCTGCGCGCGCTCCGGTCGTACGCGCAGCGTCAGCGGCGGTACGGCACCTGATGGCCGGTACGCTGTCCGCCCGATGAACGGCCTCGACCACTTCCTCGCCGGCTTCGCCGAGGAGCCCGGATACCTCGACTTCGCCGCGTTCGGCCCGCTGTCCGCGGCGGTGCTCGCGGAGGAGGCGGCGCAGCGGGACGCGCTCACCCGCGGCCGGTGGGGGCTCATCGAGCGGCTCCAGCCGAACGCGGACCGGATGCGCGCCGCGGCCGCCGCAGTGACCGGCTTCCGTGACGACCAGATCGCGTTCCAGCCCTCGACGACGCAGGGCCTGATGCAGGCCGTGTTCGCGGTCACGGGCGGCATCCTCGTGTCCCCGGCGGAGTTCCCGAGCCTGCCGACCGCCGCCGTCCGCGCCTCCGAGGCGCTCCAGGCGACCGCGCCGATCTGGCTGGAGACCGACCACGGCCGGGTCACCCCGAGCGTCATCCGGGACCAGCTGACGAGCACGACCACCGCCGTCGCGGTCTCCGCGGTCGACGCCCGCACCGGCGCGGTCGCGGACCTCGAGGGCATCCGACAGGTGATCGGCGACCGGCTGCTCGTCGTCGACGCCGTGCAGGCGATGGGCGCCCTCGACCTCCCGTGGCAGGTCGCCGACGTCGTCGCCTGCGGCGGTCAGAAGTGGCTGCGAGCCGGGTACGGCACCGGCTTCCTCGCCGTCTCCGACCGGGCGGCGAACCGGCTCACGCCGGTCCTGTCCGGCATCGGCGGGTTCCCGGACGGCCTCGTCTGGGACGAGGTGCCGGAGCCCGCGCAGGGCGCCGCCGGACTGCAGATCGGGCACGTCGACCAGCCCGCGGCGGGCCGGCTCGCCGCCGCCCTCGAGGACGTGCACGACGCGGGCGTCGCCGCGATCGCCGCCCGCATCGCGGAGCACGTCGCCCGGGTGATCGAGCTGGCGGACGAGGTCGCCGTGCCCGTCGTCTCGCCGCGCGACCCGGCCGAGCGGGCCGGCATCGTGGTGCTCGAGCCGCGCCCCGACCAGCTGACCGCCCTGACCGCGGCGCTGTTCAACCACGGGCTGTCGGTCACCATCCGCAACGGCGCCGTGCGGATCGCCCCGCACGCCGGCACCACGGAGGAGACCCTCGGCCTGCTGCGCTCCGCACTCCTCGCCTACGCGACCGCGCTGCGCCCCGCCGGGCGCTGAGCGCCGGATCCAGGGAATCCGGGGCACACGGACTGGGGTGAGCGCGGCGCTGCCGCCGTGTCACAGCGGTGAAGTACGGTGTGCCGCATCGGGTACCTCACCCGGTCCGGGACGTGCCCAACGGCCCGACACGAAGGAGGGTGTGCGGCACGGCGCGGCAACGCGATTCGCCGCCGGGGAACCGGCGGCTTGGAGGCCAGGTGCCCGAAGCACTGTCGTCGCGGTCCGATCGGCGCGCCGAGGAGGTGCCCACCACGCAGCGCACGTTCGTGCTCGACACGTCGGTGCTGCTGTCGGATCCGAAGGCCCCGTTCCGGTTCGCGGAGCACTCGGTCGTCGTGCCGGTGGTCGTGATCTCGGAGCTGGAGAGCAAGCGCAACGACCCCGAGATCGGGTACTTCGCGCGCCAGGCGCTCCGCAACCTCGACGAGCTGCGCGTGCAGCACGAGCGGCTCGACTTCCCGGTGCCCGTCGGCGACGGCGGCTCCCTCCGCGTCGAGCTGAACCACTCGAACCTCTCCGTGCTGCCGAACGGGCTCCAGCTGGGCGGCAACGACGCCCGCATCCTCGCCGTCGCCCAGAACCTGAAGAACGACGGCCTCGACGTCACCGTCGTCTCGAAGGACCTGCCGATGCGGGTCAAGGCCGCCTCCATCGGGCTCACCGCAGAGGAGTACCGGGCCGAGCTCGCGGTCGACACCGGGTACACCGGCGTCGCGGAGATCGCGCTCGGCTCCGAGGCCATGAACCGGCTCTACGAGGACCACCGGCTCGCGGTGCCCGAGGCCGAGGGGCTCCCGGTCAACACCGGCGTCGTCGTCACCTCCGACCGCGGGTCCGCGCTCGGCCGGGTCACCGGCCGGGGCGAGGTGCGCCTCGTCCGCGGCGACCGCGACGTCTTCGGGGTGCACGGGCGCAGCGCCGAGCAGCGGCTCGCCATCGACCTGCTCCTCGACCCCGAGGTCGGCATCGTCTCGCTCGGCGGCCGCGCCGGCACCGGCAAGAGCGCCCTCGCCCTCTGCGCGGGCCTCGAGGCGGTGCTCGAGCGGCAGCAGCACCGCCGCATCATGGTGTTCCGGCCCCTCTACGCCGTCGGCGGCCAGGACCTCGGCTACCTGCCGGGCGACGCGGCCGAGAAGATGAACCCGTGGGGGCAGGCCGTCTTCGACACCCTCGGCGCGGTCGTCTCCCAGAACGTCGTCGACGAGGTGGTCGAGCGCGGCGTGCTCGAGGTGCTGCCGCTCACGCACATCCGCGGCCGCTCGCTGCACGACGCGTTCGTGATCGTGGACGAGGCGCAGTCGCTCGAACGGAACGTGCTGCTCACCGTGCTCTCGCGGATCGGCCAGAACTCCCGGGTCGTGCTCACGCACGACGTCGCGCAGCGC
>JBQCCU010000252.1:0-2072 GCA_051961935.1 Amnibacterium sp.
GGGGGGGGGGGGGGGGGGGGGCGGGGGGGGGGGGGCGGCGCGGGGCGGGGCGCGCGGGCGCGGCGGGGCCCGCGGGCGGCGCGGGGCCCGCGCCCGCCCCCCCCCGCCCCCCCCCCCCGCCCCCCCCCCCCCCCCCCCCACCCCCCCCCCCCCCCCCCCCGCCCCCGCCGCCGCGCGCCCCGCGCGGCTGTTCCTGGCCACGGCGACCACCCTGATCACCACCAACGACCCGGTGCGCATCGCCGAGGAGTACGCGATGCTCCAGCACGTCGCCGACGGTCGTGTCGACCTCACCCTCGGCCGCGGCAACACCGGGCCCGTCTACCCCTGGTTCGGGCAGGACATCCGCCAGGGCATCCCACTCGCGATCGAGCACTACGCACTGCTGCACAAGCTGTGGCGGGAGGACGTCGTCGACTGGCAGGGCCGGTTCCGCACCCCGCTGCAAGGCTTCACCGCGACGCCCCGTCCCCTCGACGGCGTGCCGCCGTTCGTGTGGCACGGCTCCATCCGCAGCCCCGAGATCGCCGAGCAGGCCGCCTACTACGGCGACGGGTTCTTCGCGAACAACATCTTCTGGCCCGCCGAGCACTACCAGCGCCTCATCGCGTTCTACCGTCAGCGGTTCGAGCACTACGGTCACGGCACCGCGCGGCAGGCGATCGTGGGGCTGGGCGGCCAGGCGTTTCTGCGGCCCCGCAGCCAGGACGCGGTCGACGAGTTCCGTCCCTACTTCGACCACGCGCCGGTCTACGGTCACGGGCCCACGCTCGAGGAGTTCACCGCGCAGACGCCGCTCACCGTCGGATCGCCGCAGCAGGTGATCGACCGGTACGCCGGCATGCGGGACCTGTTCGGCGACTACCAGCGCCAGCTGTTCCTCATCGATCACGCGGGCCTGCCGCTGAAGACGGTGCTCGAGCAGCTCGATCTCCTGGGCGGCGAGGTCGTGCCGGTGCTCCGCCGGGAGCTCGCCGTGGACCGCCCGGCCGACGTGCCCGACGCGCCCACGCACGCCGCCCGCGTCGCCGCGGCCTCCGCGGCGCCGGCCGAGCCGGTGGCGGCGGCCCTGTGACGCCCGAGGACCCGAGACGGATGCGGAGTGAGGACGACATGACGAACGATCGAACGAGACCGGCCCGGCGCATCGCGGTGCTCTCGGCGGGGCTCAGCACCCCCTCCTCCACCCGGCTGCTCGCCGACCGGCTCGCCGCGGCGACCGTCGAGGCGCTCGCGGAGCGCGGCATCGCCGTCGAGCTCGAGCCCGTCGAGGTCCGCGACCACGCCCAGGCGGTCGTGTCGGCGACGCTGACCCGCTTCCCCGCGCCGGAGCTGGAGCGCGCCCTCGCGGCGGTGTCGGGCGCCGACGCGGTGATCGCCGTCACCCCGACCTTCAACGCCTCCTACAGCGGCCTCTTCAAGACGTTCGTCGACCTGATCGAGCCGGGCGTGCTCGAGGGCGTCCCCGTCCTCGTGGGGGCGACGGGCGGCAGCGAGCGCCACTCGCTCGTGCTCGACCACGCGCTCCGGCCGCTGTTCACCTACCTCCACGCCCTCGTCGCCCCCACGGGCGTGTACGCGGCCGCCGCCGACTGGGGCGCCGCCGACACCGCAGGCGCCGGCGCGCTGCCCGGCCGCATCGCCCGGGCCGGACGGGAGCTCGCCGACCTCGTCGCCGCCCGGCCGCCGCGGCCGGCGCTCGACGACGCCTTCGCGGTCGACGCGGACTTCGAGGACCTGCTGAAGTCGCTCGATTGACGAGCGCGATCGGCCGTGCCGCCCGGGTCCTGGTGACGCCCGCGGCGAGCCCGCCGAGGCTCGGGGTCGCCCTCCAGGCCGGCATCACGATGGCGCTCGCCGTCGGGGTGCCGGCCGCGCTCGGCCGGGCCGACCTCGGGCTGGGCCCACGGAGCCGGTTCCGACGCGCCGCTACGCGGCGTGGCGGCCGTGCGACGGGGAGATGAACCGGATCTCGTCGGAGACCGTCTGGTCGTGGTCCAGGGTGAAGCCGAGCCGGTCGACGTAGAACTGCTTGGCCGTATCCGGGTCCGACACCGGCACCGTGACCACCT
>JBQCCU010000253.1:0-2602 GCA_051961935.1 Amnibacterium sp.
AATAAATGTGGGTTTTTGTGTGTTATTTTCTTCTCCCCGAGATAAATCCCCCCAACCCTTCGGGGGGCCCCCCCCCCCCGGGGGGGGCCCCCCACCGCCGTCAGAGCGGGATCGCCGGCTCCGCCGGCTCGCCCGACGGCAGCAGCACGGCGTGCCCGAACCGCATCATGTTCGCCGGATCCCAGCGCCGCTTCGCCTTCGTGACGGCGTCGTACCCCGCGGTCGTCCACACCCGGGCGCGGTCCTCCGCGGAGCCCGGCCGGCCCTCGAAGTTCACGAGGCGGTAGCCGGTCGACCACGGCTCCAGCGCCGCCAGCACCTCCGCGATCGCCATCGGCACGAACTCCGCCACCGGGGGAGCGAGCACCCCGATGGTGTTCACCGCGTAGGCCGCATCGCGGCCCGAGACCGCGTCGACCGTCTCCGACGGCCGGGCGAGCGCCCCGCCGAGCAGCCGCACCTCGACGAGGAGCAGCGGCGTCTCGGCCCCCGGCCCCGCCACTCGGAGCAGGGCGTCCTGGACGTCCGCGTCGAAGTCCTTCAGCAGCATCCAGCCGCCCTCGAAGGGCGTCGGGTCGGTCGGGTCCATGTTCACGAGGTCGATCTGCCCGTAGCCGATCGGCCCCGCAGCGTCCATGATCGGCGTCGATACGGCGCGCATCGGGGCGAGCAGGCGGTCGCCCTCCTCCTTGCCGCCGAGGAACGCGAACCGGACGTGCACCAGGAACTTCCCGCGCAGCGGCTCCGGCACGAAGTCGGCGGGCGGCAGCCGCAGCAGACCGAACGACGGGCACGCCTCGTCGGGGAGGTCCTGCACCCAGGCGCGGAACGCCGAGATGACCTCGGCCGCGTCCTCGCCCGGGTACATGATGCCGCCGCCGTAGAACTCGTCGACCGGCACGAGCTCCAGCTCGAGGGCGGTCACGACGCCGAAGTTGCCCTTACCGCCGCGGAGCGCGCCGAACAGCTCCGGCTCGTGCTCCCGGTCCACCCGGCGCAGCTCGCCGTCGGGGGTGACGACGTCGATGCTGCGGATGCGGTCGGACGCGAACCCGAACGCGCGGCCCACGATGGGCAGGCCCCCGCCGAGGCAGTAGCCGACGACGCCGACGTCGGAGCTCGAGCCGCAGAGGCCCGCGAGCCCGTGCGGCACCGACTCGCGGAGCACGTCGGCCCAGCGCGCACCGGCCTCGGCGCGGGCGATCCGCGAGCCCGGATCGACGGTGACGCCGGCCATGCGGCGCGTGCTGATCAGCAGGCCCTCCGGCACCGACTCGGTCGCGCCGTGGCCGCCGGACTGAACCGCGACCGGCAGGCCGCGGGCGGCCGCCCAGCGGACGCCCGCCACCACGTCGTCCGCACCCGCGGCCTCGAGGAGCACGTCCGGGTGGTGCTGCACGGCGAGGGTCCAGGGCCGCGCCGCCTCCTCGAAGCCCTCGTCGGTGGGGCGCAGGACCCGGCCCTGCACCCCGGCGGACAGCTCCTCGACCTCGGTGTCGATCATGCGTCTCCTTCGCGTCCTCGTGGCCGTACGGCCGCCGGTCAGGATCGCGGACCGGCGCGGCCCGCCGCATCGGGAGAAACACGCATCCCGCCGGCCCGGATCACGGGTCCTGGGTCCTCCGTTCCTCCACCCACCGCCGGCCGTGCCGCGCGGTGACGGGCCGGATCGAACGCTTCGAAGCAGCTCTCGCCGATCATGAAGAGGCCGCGCTGGGGGAGCCAGAACCCGCCGAGGCGCGTCTGCACGGGGAGTGGGCCGAGCGGCCCGAGGTCGGCGCCGTCCAGCGTCGCGCACGCGCTGCGGATCGCGAACACC
The DNA here is from genome assembly GCA_051961935.1 of Amnibacterium sp. Lineage (GTDB taxonomy): Bacteria > Actinomycetota > Actinomycetes > Actinomycetales > Microbacteriaceae > Amnibacterium. The sequence continues at coordinate 1,820 of JBQCCU010000253.1, forward strand.
GCGCGCGGTGCCGCGCGGAACCATTGACCGTTCGGCACGGTGCCCGTCAGGCGGATCCGGCCCGCTCCGAGCATCGGCCCCGCCATCCGCCCCATCACGGCGAGGACGCCGTCGGCCTCCCACCAGGAGGGCGGCGTCAGGCGGGACATCGCCGACATCAGGGCGGTCGCGGGGGTGATCGCGAGACGCAGCGTCCAGCGGATGGGGCCGGCGGTCACCTCCAGCCGCCGGTCACCGGTCCAGTCGAGCGCGACCGGGGTGCGGAAGGCCCGGTCGATCGCCGCGTCGAAGAACCTCGGGCAGCTGTGCTCGGCCTCGCGGTCGCTGTAGAAGGTCCAGCGCCCGGCCGGATCGCGGTGCCACACGGATGAGTACGGCGTGCCGAAGGGGTTGGCGGGGAACCGGCGCAGGGCGAGGTAGTGGCCGCTCGCGAAGGGCAGCCCGAGCACGCCGTACCCGGCGAGCCGTTCATCCCTGCCCGGCGGCGGCGTCCGCCGCTCCTCGGTCGCGAGCGCCGTCATGCGGATCGATCTGGTCATGCGGCCAAGGCTCGCCTGGTCCTGCGGGCGCCGCATGGGGCGTCTGCCTCATCCTTCCGAGGCGCCGGGGAGGTCCGGGAGCAGCCCGTGCCCGATGGCGAAGAGCGCGGCCGAGGTGCGATTCGAGGCCCCGATCTTCGTGTAGATGTGCTCGACGTGGTTCCCGACGGTCTTCGCGGAGATCGTCAGCGACGTCGCGATGTCTTTGTTCGTCATGCCCCGGGCGAGCAGGCGCAGGACCTCG
>JBQCCU010000254.1:0-2534 GCA_051961935.1 Amnibacterium sp.
GGGGGGGGCTGCCCGTATTACCGGGTGGCGCCGTGGCGTGGGTATAGGTTTCTAAGTTGGAACCTTCCGTATCGGGCTCGCCCGATCCTAACCGGCCGGCCTTCTCGCCACGCCCCTCGAGACCGTGCAGCGCGGCGCCGACGTGACCCGGGCGGTGGCCCGGATCGCGGCCCTCGCGGACGAGCTCGAGGCGATCGAGCTCGTGGTCGGCCTGCCGCTGTCCATGCGCGGCACGGACACGGCGTCCACCGCGGACGCCAGGCGGGTCGCCGCGCTGCTCGCCGCGGGGCCGCGACCGGTGCGCCTGCTCGACGAGCGCCTCACCACGGTGAGCGCCCAGTCGGCCCTGCACGCCTCCGGACGCAACACGCGCGGATCCCGGTCCGTGATCGACCAGGTGGCCGCGGTGATACTTTTGCAGCACGCCCTCGACGCCGAGCGCGCCCGAGGCGAGGCGCCCGGCGCGCTCCTCGATCCGAACCGGAAGTAGTCCCGTGGCCCCTACCCCCGACCGGGACGACGCACGCCCCGACGACGGCCGCCCGGATGCCTTCACGGTGCTGCTCGCCCCGCGGGAGATCGCGGACGGCACCGAGCGCACGCCGCACCGGCACGGCCGCACCCGGCGGCGCCGCCGCGTCTGGCCGTGGATCGTCGCCGCGGTCGTCGTCGTCATCGTGCTCGCGGGCGGTGGCCTGGCGGCGGCGTACTCGGTCTGGCCGACGCAGGTGAAGGAGGCGTTCGGCTGGAGCGACGACTACACCGGCAGCGGCACCGGGTCGGTCGAGATCGAGGTGAAGCCGGGTGACCTCGGCTCGACGGTCGCGGACCGGCTCGCCGCCGCGGGCGTGACGAAGACGTCGACCGCCTTCTACGACCTCCTGCTGAAGACGAAGCCGGAGCCGACCCTCGTGCCGGGCACGTACCGGCTCGCCCACCACATGAGCGCCGCCGCCGCGCTCGCGGCGCTGCAGGACCCGGCCCACCGCGTCGTCGCGGACGTGGCGATCCCCGAGGGCAGCACGGTGAAGCAGATCCTGGCGCGCACCGCCCAGGCGACCGGCACGCCGCTCTCCGAGCTCGAGGCGGTCGCGAAGGACTATCCCGCCCTCGGCGTGCCCGCGTCGGCGCCGAGCCTCGAGGGCTTCCTGTTCCCGGCGACGTACCAGTTCGAGCCGGGCACGACCCCGAAGGCGATGCTGTCGACGATGGTGCAGCGGATGTACCAGGCCCTCGACGCGGAGGGGGTCCCGAAGGCGGACCGCTTCCGGGTGCTCACCCTCGCGGGGCTCGTGCAGAAGGAGGGCAACGGCAGCGACGACGCGAAGGTCGCCCGCGTGTTCCTGAACCGCATCGCGAAGCACATGATGCTCGAGTCGGACGCGACGGTGAGCTACGGCGCCGGCGGGGACACGGTGGTCCCGACGAAGAAGCAGTACGCGGACCGGAACCCGTACAACACCTTCCTCCGCTACGGGCTCCCGGCCGGTCCGATCTCGAACCCGGGCGACATCGCCATCAAGGCGGCGCTGCACCCGGCGAAGGGCAGCTGGCTGTTCTTCGTCACCGTGAACCTCGAGACCGGCGAGACGGTCTTCAGCACCACGGATGCCGAGCAGGAGAAGGCCAGGGCGCGCTTCGAGGCGTGGCTGAAGGCGCATCCGAGCTACGCGAAGTGACCGGACGCCGGCTCGCGGTGCTCGGTGCGCCGATCGCGCACTCCCGCTCGCCGCTGCTGCACGCCGCGGCCGCGTCCGTGCTCGGGCTCGACTGGGACTACGGGCGCGCCGAGGTCCGCGAGGCGGACCTGCCCGCGTTCCTCGCCGCCCTCGGGCCGGAGTGGCTCGGCCTGTCGCTCACCATGCCGCTGAAGCGGGCGGTGGTGCCGCTCGTCGCCGCGCGCGACCCGCTCGTCGAGCGGCTCGGTCTCGCGAACACCCTGCTGCTCGGCACCGAGCCCCGGTTGTTCAACACGGATGTGGCCGGCGTCGAGGCCGTCCTGAACGCCGGGGGGAGCGGGTACCGGCGCGGCGTCGTGCTGGGCGCCGGCGCGACCGCGGCGAGCAGCCTCGAGGCGCTGCGGCGCCTCGGCGTGGCCGACCGGATCGTCGCCGCCCGCGACCCGGCCAGGGCGGAGGCCGCGCGGGGGGCCCTCGCAACGGGTTTCGTCGCCCTGCCGGGGGCGCCCCTCGGCGCCGCCGACGTCGTGGTGGCGACGCTGCCGGGCGGGACCGACGCCCGGGTCCCGGTGCCGGACCAGGTGCCCGGCACGCCGCTCCTCGACGTCGCCTACGACCCGTGGCCGTCCCCGCTCGGGGCCGCGTGGACCGCGGCGGGCGGCCGGCTGCTGCACGGCCTCGACCTGCTGATCGAGCAGGCGCTGATCCAGGACCGCATCTTCGTGTCCGGCGATCCGGACGCACCCCTGACCCGCGAGGACGCGGTGCGGGAGGCGATGCGCGCCGCTGTGGTGGGTCCTGCGGAGCGCCGGGGTCCCGCGGCGTCGCATGGCGACGGCGTGGGGCGCTCCGTGG
>JBQCCU010000255.1:0-4830 GCA_051961935.1 Amnibacterium sp.
GACGGACCGGCCGACCATGACGAGCGCGGCGGCCTTCGCGAGCTGCACGCCGAGCGCCTTCGAGACGAACGGCACCGTGCGGGAGGCCCGCGGATTGGCCTCCAGCACGTACAGCACGCCGGCGGCGACCGCGAACTGCACGTTGAGCAGGCCGCGCACCCCGACGCCCTGCGCGATCGCGAGCGTCGCCTTCCGCACCTCGTCCACGACCGCCCGACCGAGGGTCACCGGCGGCAGGGTGCAGCTCGAGTCGCCGGAGTGGATGCCGGCCTCCTCGATGTGCTCCATGACGCCGCCGACCCAGAGGTCGGTGCCGTCGTAGAGCGCGTCGACGTCGATCTCCACCGCGTCGTCGAGGAACCGGTCCACGAGCAGCGGATGGTCGGGGCCGACGATCGCCTGCCCGGCGATGCGCTCGAAGTAGCCGTCGAGGCTCGCCGCGTCGTAGACGATCTCCATGCCGCGGCCGCCGAGCACGAACGAGGGGCGCACCAGCACCGGGTAGCCGATCTCGGCGGCGACCGCCTTCGCGCTCTCGGCGTCGACCGCCGTGCCGTTCTTCGGCGCGACGAGGCCGGCGTCGGCGAGGATCGCGGCGAAGAGGCCCCGCTCCTCCGCGAGGTCGATGGCCGCGGGCGACGTGCCGAGGATCGGCACCCCCGCCGCCTCGAGGCCCTTCGCGAGCCCGAGCGCGGTCTGGCCGCCGAGCTGCACGACGACACCCTCGACGGTCCCGCTCGCCGACTCCGCCTCGATCACCTCGAGCACGTCCTCGAGGGTGAGCGGCTCGAAGTAGAGCCGGTCGGAGGTGTCGTAGTCCGTGGAGACGGTCTCGGGGTTGCAGTTGACCATCACGGTCTCGAACCCGGCGTCGCGAAGGGCGAACGCGGCGTGCACGCAGGAGTAGTCGAACTCGATGCCCTGCCCGATGCGGTTCGGTCCGCTGCCGAGGATCACGACCTTGCGGGCGTGCGACGGCTCGACCTCGGTCTCCAGGTCGTAGGTCGAGTAGTGGTACGGCGTGAGCGCCGGGAACTCGCCTGCGCACGTGTCGACGGTCTTGTAGACGGGGCGGATGCCCGCGGCCGTCCGCTGCTCTCGGATCGCCTGCTCGGTCGTGCCCCGCAGCTCGGCGAGCTGGGCGTCGGAGAAGCCCTGCTCCTTCGCGGCGCGCAGCAACCACGCGTCGAGGTCGTCCGCCGCTCGCACCGCGTCCGCGGTCTCGCCGATCGCCACGATCTCCTCGAGGAACCAGGGATCGATGCCGGTGGCGGCATACACCTCGTCGACGGTCGCGCCCGCACGGAACGCCTGCTGCACGAGCACGATCCGGCCGTCCGTCGGCGTCGCGATCGCCTCGAGCAGGGCGTCCTTGTCGCCCGGCTCCCCCGCCCAGGTGAACGAGCTGCCGCGCTTCTCGAGCGACCGGAGCGCCTTCTGCAGCGCCGCGCCGAAGGTGCGGCCGATCGCCATCGCCTCGCCGACCGACTTCATGGTCGTGGTGAGGGTCGGATCCGCGGCGGGGAACTTCTCGAACGCGAACCGCGGCACCTTCACGACGACGTAGTCGAGCGTCGGCTCGAAGCTCGCGGGCGTGACCCGGGTGATGTCGTTCGGGATCTCGTCGAGCCGGTAGCCGATCGCGAGCTTCGCGGCGATCTTCGCGATCGGGAAGCCGGTCGCCTTCGACGCGAGAGCGCTCGAGCGGGAGACGCGCGGGTTCATCTCGATGACGATCACCCGGCCGGACACCGGGTCGACGGCGAACTGGATGTTGCAGCCGCCGGTGTCGACCCCGACGAGCCGGATGATGTCGATCGCGATGTCGCGGAGCCGCTGGTACTCGCGGTCGGTGAGCGTCATCGCGGGGGCCACGGTGATCGAGTCGCCGGTGTGCACCCCGACCGGGTCGACGTTCTCGATCGAGCAGACCACGACGGTGTTGTCGGCGTGGTCGCGCATGAGCTCGAGCTCGTACTCCTTCCAGCCGAGGATCGACTCCTCGAGCAGGACCTCGCCCACCGTGCTCGCCGCGATGCCGTCGCCGGCGAACCGCGCGAGCTCCTCCGGCGTGTGGGCGAAGCCGGACCCGAGGCCGCCCATCGTGAACGAGGGACGGACGACGAGGGGGTAGCCGAGGTCCTCGGCGTGCGCGAGCGCCTCCGGCACGGTGCGCGCGATCGCGGACCGCGCCACCTCCGCGCCCGCCTCGATGACGAGGTCCTTGAAGATCTGCCGGTCCTCGCCGCGGCGGATGGCGTCGACCTTCGCGCCGATCAGCTCGACGCCGTACCGCTCGAGGATCCCCGCCTCGGCGAGCGCGACGGCGGCGTTCAGGGCGGTCTGGCCGCCGAGCGTCGGCAGCACCGCGTCGGGCCGCTCCGCCGCGATGATCGACTCGAGCACCGGCACGGTGATCGGCTCGATGTAGGTCGCGTCCGCGAAGCCCGGGTCGGTCATGATCGTCGCCGGGTTCGAGTTCACGAGGATCACCCGGATGCCCTCGGCGCGCAGCACCCGGCAGGCCTGGGTGCCCGAGTAGTCGAACTCGGCCGCCTGCCCGATCACGATCGGCCCGGAGCCGATCACGAGCACGCTGGAGATGTCGTCGCGCTTGGGCATCCTCAGGCTCCTCCTCTTCCGTTCGGGTCGCGATCCGTGCCGCATCCGGTCTCGAGCAGCGTTCCGGATCGCGACGCGAGTCGGGGCGCGGTCACGAGGCGCCCTCGGTGGGGGCGGCCTCGACGGCGATCGCGGCGGCCTCGCCGCGCTGCTGCTCCGCGACGACCATGTCGCGGAAGCGGTCGAAGAGGTTCGCGGCGTCGTGCGGGCCCGCCGCGGCCTCCGGGTGGTACTGCACCGAGAAGGCCGGCAGGTCGAGGCAGGCGATGCCCTCGACCACGTCGTCGTTGAGGTCGACGTGCGTCACCTCGGCTCGGCCGAACCCCGCGGGCGTCTCGACGGGGCCGCCCTTCGGCGCGTCGACCGCGAAGCCGTGGTTGTGCGCCGTGATGCCGATCCGGCCGCTGCGCAGGTCCACCACCGGCTGGTTGATGCCGCGGTGCCCGAACGGGAGCTTGTAGGTGCCGAAGCCGAGCGCGCGACCGAGCAGCTGGTTGCCGAAGCAGATGCCGAAGAACGGCGTGCGACGCGTCAGCACCTCCCGCAGCAGCGCGACGTGGTGCTCGCTCGCCTCCGGGTCGCCGGGACCGTTGGAGTAGAAGACGGCGGAGGGGTGCAGCGCGTACAACTCGTCGATCGTCACCGACTCGGGCACGACGTGCACGTCGAAGCCCCGGTCGGCGAGGGCCTCGATCGTCGCGCGCTTGATGCCGAGGTCGACGATCGCGACGGACCCGATCCGCTCGCCGCGCGCCGCCTCGGTGTACGTCGCGGGCGTCGACACCTCGGACGAGAGGTTCATCCCGCTCATCGGGTGCTGCTGCTGCACGAGGGCGAGCTGCTCGTCGGGGTCGAGGGCGAAGTCGTCGCCGGAGAAGATGCCGGAGCGCATCGCGCCCTTGTCGCGGAGGTGCCGCGTGGCCGCGCGGGTGTCGAGACCGGCGATGCCGACGATGCCGTCGCGCTCGAGGTCGTCCTCGAGGGTGCGGGTGGCGCGCTGGTTGAAGGCGATCCGGGACGGCGCGTACGCCGCGTAGCCGGCGACCCAGATGCGGCGGGACTCGGGGTCCTCGTCGTTCATCCCCGTGTTGCCGATGTGCGGCGCCGTCTGGATGACGATCTGGCCCGCGTAGGACGGGTCGGTGAGGGTCTCCTGGTAGCCGGTCATGCCGGTCGCGAAGACGGCCTCGCCGAAGGTGCGTCCCCGCGCGCCCCAGGCGCGTCCTGGGAAGCGGCGGCCGTCCTCGAGCACGAGCACGGCGGGTTCAGGCATCGGCATGCGGGACCTCCTCAAGGAGCGGGGACCAGGGCCGCGACGGCGGCGACGAACGCGTCGCGGGGTCGGGGCTCGAGACGGAACGAGGACTCGACGGGCACGGGCCCTGCGGCGGAGTCGAGGAACCAGGCGAGCACGGCGAGGCCACCCGGCTCGACGGCGCGGTCGAGCGTCCAGGTGGCGGTGCCGGCGCCGCGGATGCTCGCGGCGGGCACCGTGAGCGCGTCCGAGCCGTCCCGGTCGATGCGGACACCCGTGTCCGTGACCGTGAGGTGGGCGCGGGCGCGGAACCCGAGCCCCGCGGCGCTGACCCGCTCGAGCGGGCGGCCGGCGAAGGTGGTGGCGAGGTAGAGCCCGTCCGCCTCCGTCAGCACGCGCCCCTCGGCGCCCGGCGCCTGCGGGACGGCGAGGCCGGCCTGCCGGCGGCCCCGGAGCCGCCAGGAGATCGCCATGCCGAGGAGCGCGGCGACGAGCACGAGCAGCGTGATCGCGACGGCGACGGGCGGGATCACGCGGCGCCCCCGGCGAGACCGGCGGGCTCGCGGAGCACCCCGTCGAGCACGGTCGGGACGCCCTCGTGCAGCACCGCGACCACGCGGCCGGGCAGCGTCGTGCCGAGGAACGGCGAGTTGGTGCTGCGCCCCGCGAGGTCCGCGGTGCCGATGGTGCGGCGCGCGGCGGGGTCGAGCAGCACGAGGTCCGCGCGGGCGCCGGGGACGAGCGGACCGCGGTCGGGAAGGCCGCCGATCGCGGCGGGCGTTGCCGCCATGACGCGCTCCACCTCCGCCCAGCCGAGCAGCCCGGTCTCGACCATCGCCGCCTGCACGACGGACGCGGCGGTCTCGAGACCGACCATCCCGTTCGCGGCCGCCTGCCATTGAATGCGCTTCGCCTCCGCCGGGTGCGGGGCGTGGTCCGTGGCGACGACGTCC
>JBQCCU010000256.1:0-4062 GCA_051961935.1 Amnibacterium sp.
CGTGAGAACTCCGGAACGGCGCGATGGATGGGCGGGTCAGCCCGCGGTGCCGCCGATCAGGAGGCCGAGGAGGTAGGTGACCGCCGCCGCCCCGTAGCCGATGAGCAGCTGCCGCAGGCCGCGGGCGAGCGGTGAGGCGCCGGAGAGCAGCCCGACCACCGCGCCGGTGGCGAGGAGGGTGATGCCGACGAGGCCCGCCGAGACGAGCACCGCCGGCATCCCCTGCATCCCGAACAGGTAGGGCAGCACCGGGACCGCGGCGCCCGACGCGAAGAAGCAGAAGCTCGAGACGGCGGCGCCGATCCCGGTGCCCACCGCCTCGTGCTCGTCGACGTCCGCGTGCACGGCGGGGCCGCTGCCGACCGATCTGCGGCCCGCGAGCACCTCCGTCGCGTGCGCCTCCGCCTCCTCGGCGCTCATCCCACGGGAGCGGTAGAGCAGCGCCAGCTCGTTCCGGTTCACGTCGAGCTCGGGAAGGATCGTGTGCGCCTCGGGGTCCGGGGTGGAGGCGGCGAGCAGCTCGCGCTGCGACCGCACCGAGACGTACTCGCCCGCGCCCATCGACAGCGCGCCGGCGAGCAGGCCCGCGAGGCCGGTGAGCAGGATCACATGGGTGGGCACCCCGCTCGCCCCGACCCCGAGGATGAGCGACAGGTTGCTGACGAGTCCGTCGTTCGCCCCGAAGACGGCCGCGCGGAACGAGCCGGAGAGCCGGTTGCGGCCCCGGGTGGCGAGCGACCGGACCACCTCCTCGTGGAGGCGCTCGTCGGCCGCCATCGTGGAGGTCGCATCCGGGTCGTCCGCGTACGGGGAGCGCCCCTCCGCGCGCTGCGCCAGCGCGAGCACGAAGACGGAGCCGAATCGACGGGCCAGCAGCCCGAGGAAGCGGGTGCGCACGTCGCCCTTGAGCGGACGGCCGACGTGCGGGCCGAGCAGCGCGAGCCAGTGCGCCTCGTGCCGTCCCTCCGCCTCCGCCAGTCCGAGGAGGATCTCGCGCTCCTCCCCGGTGCGCCGGCCCGCGAGGTCGCGGTAGACCGCCGCTTCGGCGCGTTCGTCCGCCAGGTGCCGGCGCCACCGGCGGATGTCCGCGGGTGAGGCGGTTCGGGTGTCGGGCTCGGGCATGACGGATCTCCGGTCGAGTCGGGGACACCGGGAACGGCGTCGTCGGTCTGGCCGAAGGTCTCGCTCGCCCAGGGCTGGCGGGTAGTGCGCCGGGCCGTGAGGGCCGGTATGTCGACGCACCGCCGCGGCGCCGCACGGGCGCCGTCGGGAGCTACTCCCCTTCGTCTCCAGGCTACCGGGCGCGGGGGGAACGCCTGCCCCTCGTTCTGGGGGCATGGCTCCGCGTACCCCGGCGCGGCCTCGCGGCGATTACGGCTGTGGAGGCGCGGGGAACGCCTCCTCCACCACCACGGACATCCAGCAAGGGGACCACCGATGTCACTGTTCACCACCTTCGTCGGCGGCAAGCTCCTCATCGGAGCGCTCGCCGTCGGGTCCGTCGCCGTCGGCGGCACCGCGGCCGCCGCCTGCACGGGCACGCTGCCCACCGCGATCCAGGAGCAGGCCCACGTCACCTTCGGCGCACCGGCTCCCCAGGGGGACGACGCCCAGGGCGACGACGCCGCCGCGCCTGCGGTCACCGACTCCGCGACCCCCGACCCGACCGACTCCGCCGAGCCCACGCAGACGCCGGACCCGACGGAGACCACCACGCCGGACCCGACGGTCAGCCCGACGCCCGACCCCACCGCCACGGCGGCGGCGTCGGACGCGACGGTGCCGACCACGACCGTGCCCGCCTCCGCGCACGGCCTCTGCACGGCGCTCGCCCACGGCGGCCTCCCGACGCACTCGGCCGCCTACATCCGGCTCGTCGCGATCGCCGGCGGCACGGACCTCACCACGTGGTGCGCGCCCTACGCGTCGCCCCTGGTGACCCGCACCGAGGACGGTGGCCGCCAGCACGACGCGACGGAGCAGCAGGACGCCACCGAGCAGCAGGACGGCCAGGACTCGCAGGGCGACGCGACGGAGCCGCAGCACAGCGGCTCCGGCGACTCGCACGTCTCCGGCCACCACCACTCCGGCGACCAGCAGGGCAGCGACCAGCAGGAGCAGCAGGACCAGCAGGACCAGCAGGACCAGCAGGGCCAGCAGGGCCAGCGGGACCAGCAGGGCCAGCAGGGCTCGGGCTGGGACCACTGATCGGGCGCCGCGGAGCGTCGCCACCACCGGTCGGCGCTCCGCGGCTACTGTCCGCGCGAGGAGGTGGCGGGTGAGCGTCGACGCGAAGCGGGAGGCGCCGGACAGCCATGCCCTCGTCTTCACGACCGCCTACCGCCGCTTCTCGCCGGCCGTGCTCGGCTATCTCCGCGCCCGCGGCGTCGAGGACCCCGAGGCCGTCACCCAGGACGTGTTCCTGGCGCTCTATCCGCGACTCGCGGATCTCACCGGAGGGATCGAGGGGATGCGCACGCTGCTGTTCTCGATCGCCCATGCGCGAGCGGTCGACGCCCACCGGGCCCGCGCACGCTCCCCGCAGGTGGTGGAGTACGTGCCGGAGGAGGATCTCCGCACCACCGGCTCCGCCGAGGACGACGCCCTCATCGGCAGCGGCGTGCTCGCGCACCTCGCCGCACTGAGCGACGAGCACCGCGAGGTGCTCGCCCTGCGCGTCGTCGCCGACCTGTCGCTCGAGGCGACCGCGTCGGTGATGCAGCGCTCGACGGGCGCCGTCAAGCAGCTCCAGCGCCGGGCGCTCCTCGCGCTCCGCGCCCGCGTCTCCGCCCCGGAGGTGTTCGCATGATCGACTCCGACGCGTGGGAGGCGGTGCTGGCCGAGGCCGACCTGCCGCCCGACCCCGAGCTCACCGACCTCCTCGCGGAGCTCCAGGTGCTCGGCGCCGGCCCGGTGCCGGCGCCCTCGCCGCGGGTCGACGCGCTGCTCGCCGGCGCCGCGACGACCGGCCGGCGCCCCGGACGGCACGCCCGGCGCGGGGCGATCATCGGCGCGCTCGTGCTCGTCTCGCTGGGCACCGGCGTGACCGCGGCCGCCGCCGACCCGGACCTCCGCGCCGGCGCCGCCGCAGCCGTCGCCGCCGTCGTCTCGGCGGTGCATCCCGTCCCGGCCCACTCCGCGGACGAGCCTCGGGCCACCGGGGGGACCCCCGGCGCGGACCGGCGTACGGGAACTGTGGTCGACCCGTCCGCCTGTCCGTCCCGGATCCCCGTCGCCCCCCGGGCGACACCGGACCCCCAGGACACCCCGAGCGCGGCGGCCGTCGTGCACCGGAGCCCGGTCGCCGTCGCGGAGGAGCATCACGCGGCGTCGCCCTCCGGCGGGAAGGGGCACACCGGCTCCGGCTCCGACGACGGAGCCGCCCGGACCGGCGGCTCGACGGGCAGCGGCCACCGGGACGGGGGCGACGGATCCCACGACGGATCGGGCGACCACGGCCACGGCAGGAACGACGGCTCCGGGCAGGGCGCGGCTTCCGATGAGGGGGCCGGCTCCGGTCAGGGGACCACCTCGGAGCAGGGCGACCGCGGCGGCTCCGCCGGCACCGGCTCGGACTCGGGTGACGGCGGCGACTGACCCCGTCAGGGTTCCGGCGCCACCCGCGTCGTCATGGTGAGCCCGACGCCGCCCTTCTGCGGCTCCGTGCCGAGGGTGACACCGATCGGCCCCAGCTCCGCCAGCGACGCCACGTGCGTGCCGCCGCACGGGATGCGGACCTCGCCGTCCGGCAGCTCGCACACCCAGGTCCGCCGCCCGGTGAGACCCGGGTCCGTCCGCTCGATGCGCACCGGTGCGCCGCTCGCGAGCCACGCCTGCAGCGTGTCGCGCACGGCGACGGCGAGCGCGTCCGGGTCGTCCAGCGCCGCGGGGTCGAACCCCTGCTTCCGTAGCGACTTGCCGATCCGGTAGGTGTCCTCGGATCCGTACCGGCGGATGACGGAGCGGTCGATGGCGAGCCGGTCGAACGCGGGCGCGCCGAGGTCGTCGACCGGGACCGGCTTCGACCAGCCGCCGGCGAGCGCGCGATCGAGCGCGAGCGAC
>JBQCCU010000257.1:0-2587 GCA_051961935.1 Amnibacterium sp.
GATAAAGGAACAATTGTTAAAGGGGGGTTCAACCACGGCCCCCCTACCCTCCCCCAACCCTTTCATTTTCCCCACCACCCGGGGGCTTGTTGGGGGGGGGCGGGCCCAAGTCCGCGTGGCGGCGGGCTACTCCGGGACCGCGTGCGTCTCGATGGCCAGGATGCGGTGCGGGGCGGCCGCCGCGAGGTGCACGACCGTGAACTCGGCGGTGCCGAGGATGCCGGCGCGCGTCATCCGGCCGCCGTTCGGGCTGCCCGTCAGCTCCGCGATCTGCTCGAGGATCTCCGGCAGCACCGGGGCGTGGCTGCAGAGCACCGTGGTGCGCCCCTTCGCGAGGCGCTTCTCGACCAGCGTGCGGATGCCGGAGGGGTCGTGGTCGGCCGCCTCCCAGCCGTCCTGGCTGATCGCGTCGGTGACCCGCACCTCGATGCCCGCCGCCCGGGCGAACGGGGCGACCGTGGCCATGCACCGGGTGGCCGGGCTGCTGAACACCCGTGTCGGCCCCCAGGCCGCGAGCGCCGGCACGATCGCGCGCGCCTGCGCCTGTCCCCGGGCGGTGAGCCGGCGGTCGGCGTCGCGGCCGGAGGAGGAGTCGAACGCGGCCTTCGCGTGCCGCACCACGACGATCTTGAAGCCGTCGAGCTCGCCCGTGACCGCCATCTCCGCGAAGCGCTGCACGACCTCGCCGTCGCGCTCGTAGCTGAGCCGGCGTCGCGCCTTCGCGAGCGGCACCCACTCGAGCCGGTCCACCTCGGCGTTCGGGGTGAAGCGGCCGCGCTCGAGCTCGGTCTTCGACACCTTCGCCGCCCAGTAGGCGACCGTCTTGTCGCGGCCGGTCGGCAGCACGTACTCGGTGGTGCCGAGCGGCGGTCCGAGCGCGACCGAGAAGCCGGTCTCCTCCGAGATCTCCCGCACCGCGGCCTCAGGCAGGGACTCGCCGGGGTCGACCTTGCCCTTCGGCAGGCTCACGTCCCCGTGCCGCGGCCGGGAGATGAGCAGCACCTCGTAGCTCTTCGCACGCCGACGCCAGCACACCGCGCCCGCGGCCAGCACGGGCGCGGTGGTGGAGTCCGTCATCGGGTCGTGCGCTTCCGGTGGCTCAGCTGCTGCATCACGGCGGCCTGCAGGTCGGTGGGCGCCGCGCCGTCCTTCGCGTAGGCGTGGCGGTGCCACACCCCGAGCGGGTCGAGGTGCCAGGAGGCGGTCTTGTCGCTCATCGCGAGTTCGAACAGCTCGCTCATCTCGCGGATGTGGCTCGCGCGCTTCAGGCGCACGAGGGCCTCGACGCGGCGGTCGAGGTTGCGGTGCATCATGTCGGAGCTGCCGATGTAGGTGATCGGCTCGCCGTTGTTCTCGAACGAGAAGATGCGCGAGTGCTCGAGGTAGCGGCCGAGGATCGAGCGCACCCGGATGGTCTCCGACAGCCCCTCCACGCCCGGCCGCAGGCTGCAGATGCCGCGCACCCAGATGTCGACCGGCACGCCCGCCATGCTCGCCCGGTAGAGGGCGTCGATGATCGCCTCGTCCACCATGGAGTTGACCTTGATGCGGATGCGCGCCGGCTTGCCCGCGGCGGCGTTCGCCGCCTCCGCGTCGATCCGCTTGAGCAGGCCCTTCCGCAGGTGCAGCGGCGCGACGAGGAGCCGCCGGAACTTCTTCTCGATCGCGTACCCGGACAGCTGGTTGAACAGGCGGGTGAGATCGCTCGCGACCTGGTCGTCGGCCGTGAACAGGCCGAGGTCCTCGTAGATGCGGCTCGTCTTCGGGTTGTAGTTGCCCGTGCCGATGTGCGCGTAGTTGCGCAGCTTCCCGTCCTCGCGCCGCACGACGAGGGCGAGCTTGCAGTGCGTCTTGAGACCGACGAGCCCGTAGACGACGTGCACGCCGGCCCGCTCGAGCTTGCGCGCCCAGCTGATGTTCGCCTGCTCGTCGAACCGCGCCTTGATCTCCACGAGGGCGACGACCTGCTTGCCCGCCTCGGCGGCGTCGACCAGGGCGTCGATGATCGGCGAGTCGCCGGAGGTGCGGTACAGCGTCTGCTTGATCGCCAGCACCTGCGGGTCGGCCGCGGCCTGCTCGATGAAGCGCTGCACGCTGGTCGAGAACGAGTGGTACGGGTGGTGCACCAGGATGTCGCTCTCCCGCAGCCGGTTGAACACGCTGCGCGGTACCTCGCCGTCGGCCAGCTGGGGATGGGTGGCCGGGACGAACGGCCGATCCTTGAGGTCCGGCCGGTCGCAGTCGCCGTACACCTGCCACAGCGCGGACAGGTCCAGCAGCCCCGGCACCCGCAGCACGTCCTGGCTGGCGATCTCGAGCTCGCGGACCAGCGTGTCGAGCACGTGGTCGCTGATCGAGGCGGCCACCTCGAGGCGTACCGGCGGGCCGAAGCGACGCTGCGCCAGCTCGCGTTCCAGCGCCTGCAGCAGGTCCTCGTCGCGGTCCTCGTCGACCTCGAGCTCGGCGTTGCGGGTCACCCGGAACAGGTGCCACTCCTGGATCTGCATGCCCGAGAAGAGCTGGTCGAGGTGGACCGCGATGAGCTCCTCGACGGGCAGGAAGCGCACGGCGCGGCTGTCGTTCTGCA
>JBQCCU010000258.1:0-7646 GCA_051961935.1 Amnibacterium sp.
GAGAGCAGGCCGGCCCGGTCGAGCGCCTCCACCTGGATCTGGACCAGGAAGACGCTCTTCGACGTGGGCGCCCACTCCACCTCGACCATCCGGTCGGGCTGCCGGCCGAGCGAGGCGACGTTGTTGCAGTCGCTGCGGTGCACGGAGACGCCGGAGCCACGGGTGACGAAGCCGACGATCTCGTCGCCGGGCACCGGGGTGCAGCACTTCGCGAGCTTCACGAGGATGTCGGGCGCGCCGCGCACGAGCACACCGGAGTCGCTCGTCCGCATGGCCCGCTGGCGGCCGGTGGTGGGCGACTCGAACTCGGGCTCGTCGGCGTCCTGCGAACCCTGCAACTGCTGCAGCACCCGCTCGATCACCGACTGCGTGGACACGTGGCCCTCGCCGATCGCCGCGTAGAGCGCCGAGACGTCCTCGTACCGCATCGAGTTCGCGATGCCGACGAGCACGTCCTGCGACATCAGCTTCTGCAGCGGCAGGTTCTGCTTGCGCATCGCCCGCGCGATCGCGTCCTTGCCCTGCTCGATCGCCTCGTCGCGGCGCTCCTTGGTGAACCACTGGCGGATCTTCGCGCGCGCCCGCGGGCTGCGCACGAACAGCAGCCAGTCCTTGCTCGGCCCCGAGTCGGGGTTCTTCGACGTGAACACCTCGACGACGTCGCCGGAGGCGAGGGTCGAGTCGAGCGGCACGAGCCGGCCGTTCACCTTCGCGCCCATGGTGCGGTGGCCGACGTCGGTGTGCACGGCGTAGGCGAAGTCCACGGGCGTCGCGCCGGCGGGCAGGCCGATCACCTTGCCCTTCGGCGTGAAGACGTAGACCTCCTTCGCACCGATCTCGAACCGCAGCCCCTCCAGGAACTCCTGCGGGTCCGCGGTCTCGCTCTCCCAGTCGGAGAGGTGCGCGAGCCACGCCATCTCGGTGTCGCCGCCGGACCGGTCGTGGGAGCGGCCGGTCTGCAGCTGCTCCTTGTACTTCCAGTGCGCCGCGACGCCGAACTCGGCGCGCTGATGCATCTCCTGGGTGCGGATCTGGATCTCGACGGCGCGGCCCTCCGGCCCGAGCACCGTCGTGTGCAGCGACTGGTAGAGGTTGAACTTCGGGGTCGCGATGTAGTCCTTGAACCGCCCGGGCACCGGCGTCCAGCGGGCGTGGATCGCGCCGAGCACGGCGTAGCAGTCGCGCACGCTGTCGACCAGCACACGGATGCCGGTGAGGTCGTAGATCTCGTCGAACTCGCGACCGCGCACGATCATCTTCTGGTAGATCGAGTAGTACTGCTTCGGCCGACCGACGACCTTGCCGCGGATCCGCGCGGCCTTCAGGTCCTCGGTGACCGCGCTGATGACCTCGGCGATGAACTCCTCGCGCTGCGGCGTCCGGCGCCGCACGAGCGACTCGATCTCGAGGTAGAGCTTGGGGTAGAGCACCGCGAAGGAGAGGTCCTCCAGCTCGAGCTTGATCGTCTGGATGCCCAGGCGGTGCGCGAGCGGCGCGTAGATCTCGAGGGTCTCCTTCGCCTTCCGCTGCGCGTTCTCGGCGGGCACGAAGCCCCAGGTGCGGGCGTTGTGGAGCCGGTCGGCGAGCTTGATGATCAGCACGCGGACGTCCTTCGACATCGCGATGACCATCTTCCGCACGGTCTCGGCCTGCGCGGAGTCGCCGTACTTCAGCTTGTCGAGCTTCGTGACGCCGTCGACGAGCAGCGCGACCTCGTCGCCGAAGTCGGCGCGCAGCTCGTCGAGCGTGTACGGGGTGTCCTCGACGGTGTCGTGCAGCAGCGCGGCCGCGATGCCCCGGGGGCCGATCCCGAGGTCGGCGAGGATCTGGGACACGGCGAGCGGATGCGTGATGTACGGCTCGCCGCTCTTCCGGAGCTGACCGGAGTGCGCCCGCACCGCGGTGGCGTAGGCCCGTTCGATGACCGACGTGTCGGCCTTCGGATGGTGGGAGCGCACGGTGCGGATCAGCGTCTCGACCGCGCCGGCCGGCTGCGAGCGGGAGAAGAGCCGGGGCACACGACGGCGCAGCGAAGCAGTGCTCTGCGGCTGCTCGCGCGTCTCCGTCACTTCTGCCCTCCGGGTCCGCTCACGGTAACACCGAGCGTGCCCTGGGCCTTCCGGGCGGCGCCGCGCGACGGCACGCCGTCGGCGAACGGAGCGTTCAGGCGCGGGCCCTGGCCGCGAGGGCCTTGCGTGTGCTCAGCTTGATCGCCGGCTCCGTCGACCGGAAGTCGGTGTAGAGCGGCGCCGCGAGGAAGATCGTCGAGTACGTGCCGACGATGATGCCGATGAAGAGCGCGAGCGAGATGTCGCGGAGCGTGCCGGCGCCGAGCAGCAGGGCCCCGATGAAGAGGATGCCGGCGATCGGCAGCAGCGCCACGATCGACGTGTTGATGGACCGCACGAGCGTCTGGTTCACCGCGAGGTTCACGGTCTCCGCGAAGGTGCGCGGACTGTCCGCGGTGAGGCGGGCGGTGTTCTCCCGCACCTTGTCGAACACCACGACGGTGTCGTACAGCGAGTAGCCGAGGATCGTGAGGAACCCGATCACCGCCGCCGGCGTGACCTCGAAGCCGACGATGCCGTAGATCCCAGCCGTGAGGATCAGGTCGTGCGCGAGCGCGATCAAGGCGGCGACGGACATCTTCCAGGTGCGGAAGTAGAGCGCCATCACGATCGTGACGAGCACGAGGAAGACGATGAGGCCGCGCACCGCGGTGCCGGTGATGTCGGCCCCCCAGGTGGCGCCGATGAACGAGGAGGCGACGTCGTTCCGGCCGACCCGGTAGGCCTTCGCCAGGGCGGTCGTCACCTGGTCGCTCTTGTCCGAGGAGAGCTGCGCGGTCTGCACCCGCACGTTGCTGCCGCCGACGACGCTCACCTGCGCCTCGAGGTTCGGCACCACCGCGTGCACGGCGTCCTGCCCGATCTGGGTGTTCCCGACCAGGGACCTCGGCGCGTTCGTGACGGTGTACTCGGAGCCGCCGGTGAACTCGATGCCGAAGTGGTAGCCGCCGCGGAGGAACGGGACGACGATCGACAGCAGGATCGCCGCGGCGGCGATCAGGTACCAGAGGCGGCGGCCGATGAAGTCGATCGACCGGGCCCCGGTGTAGAGGTCGTTGCCGAAGCGGGTGAAGCTCGCCATCAGTCCCGGTCCTCCTGCATGGTGTCGACCGAGCACGGCCGGGCGGTGATGCCCTGCTCCGCGGCCTTGCGCTCGGCGATGGTCTGGCGGCGCGCGGCCACGCCGCGGCTGCGCAGCGCCGGGCCGCCGGCCCGCGGGGGCGTGCGGAAGGTGCCGCGGCCGCGGTAGACGGCGCCGAGCGCGCGCGGGTCGAGCCCCGAGAAGCGGTGTCCCTCGGCGAAGAACGGCCGGCGCGCGATGAGCTGCAGCACCGGGTGGGTGAAGAGGCTCACGGTCACCACGTCGATCAGGGTGGTGAGGCCGAGGGTGAGGGCGAAGCCGCGCACGTCGCCGACCGCGAGGATGTAGAGCACCGCGGCGGCGAGGAAGTTCACCGCGTCGGAGGCGAGGACCGTGCGGATGGCGCGCCGCCAGCCGGCCTCGACCGCGCCGACCAGGGCCTTGCCCTCGCGCAGCTCGTCGCGGATGCGCTCGAAGTAGACGATGAACGAGTCGGCGGTGATACCGATCGAGACGATCAAGCCCGCGACGCCCGCGAGGGAGAGCCGGTAGCCCTCGCGCCACGACAGGAAGTCGATGACGAGATAGGTGAGCACCGCGGAGACGACGAGCGATCCGACGGTGACGAAGCTCAGCGTGCGGTACTGCAGCAGCGAGTAGCCGACGACGAGGATCAGGCCGATCAGGCCGGCGAGGAGGCCGGAGAGCAGCTGCGTCGTCCCGAGCGTCGCCGAGATCGTGTCCTGGCTCTGGACCGCGTAGCTGATGGGCAGCGCGCCGAACTTCAGCTGGTCGGCGAGGGCCTTCGCCGAGTCCTGCGTGAAGCTGCCGCTGATCTGCGCCTTCCCGTTGGTGATCGCCTGGTTGACGGCGGGCGCCTCGATGACCTTGCCGTCCAGCTCGATCGCGAACTCGTTCTTCGGCGGGGTGAGGGCGACGAGCCGGGACGAGGTGGTCGCGAACTCCTTCGAGCCGGTCCCGTCGAAGGAGAGGTTCACGACCCACTGCCCGGTCGTGGCGCCCTGCGAGGTGGTCTCGACCCCGCTCGTGGCGTTGGAGATGTGGGTGCCCTGCACCTCGACCGGCCCGAGCAGGTACTTCACCGTGCCGGTCGGGTCGCAGGTGACGAGCGGCTGCTCCGGGTGCTGGAGCGACTGCTTCGCGGCGGTCGTGTCCTGCGCGCAGTCGTAGTGGTCGTACAGGTCCTGCAGGTACGGCGTGATGTAGGCGGCGTCGCTGCCGTTCGTCGGCTTCACGCTCGGCTGGGTCCCGAGGGACGCCGGCGGGGTGTAGGCCTTGCCCTTGCTCCCGACGCTCGAGCTGGTCGCCGCGGACGTGAGCAGCACGGAGCGGAAGTCCATCCGCGCGCTCGACTTGACGCTGTTGATCGTCGCCTGGCTCGGCGTGCCGGGCAGGGACACGATGATGTTCTGCCCGCCGGCCGTGCTGATCTGCGCCTCGCTCACACCGCCCGCGTCGACGCGCTGACGGATGATCGCCACGGACTGGTTCAGCTGGTCGGCCGTCGGCGGCTGCCCGTTCGCCGTCTGCGCCTGCAGGATGATCTGCGTGCCGCCCTGGAGGTCGAGCCCGAGCTTCGGCACGAACGACTGCACCTTCGTGGCGAACGTCGCCCCGGGGGCGAGCAGGACGCCGAGGGCGTTCAGGGCGACGAGCGCCAGCACGATCACCAGGAGGCCGACGAGCGAACGCCGGGCCTTGACCTGCGGGGTCACTGCTCTCGCCACGGACGCCTTCCCAGTCGGATCGGGGCGGCGCATCGCGCCGCGCTGCGCGGCACCGGGGTCGGTCTGCTCACGCGCGGACTCCCACCACCTTCTCAGGCGGTGGGCCTGGACAGACTAACCGCTACTCGCCCGCGCGGCCGGGACCCCGGGTGGCGGAGTCGTCGGCCGGCCGGGTCGGCTCGACGCGCTCACCGAACTCGGGCTCGGCGGCGGCGTCGTCCAGCACCACCGGGTCGCCGTTCAGCTCGGCGCCCGTCGTGTCGGTGGTGGTCGACACGATGCGGCCGATCGCCTGCCGGTGGATCGTCAGCTGGGAGGTCGGCGACGTGCGGATCACGATGCGGTTCTCGGACTCGTCGACGGACTCGATCGTGCCGAACACGCCGAACGTGGTCATGACCTCGGCGCCGGGCTTCAGGCCCTGGGTGAGCGCCTGCTGGTCCCGCTGGCGCTTGCGGCCGTTGCGGAACATGAAGATCACGAAGACGACGATGATCAGGCCGAAGAAGAGCAGCTGACCGGTCTGTGCAGGCATGGGGACGAACCTTCCGGGAAGTCGGTGGGGACCCCGCCTCCAGCCGCGCCGCGCGCGGGGGGCCAGTGGGATCGGCGGACCCGGACGCTCACCGTCCGGGATGCGGGCCGATCATACCGGGTCGTCGAAGAGCGCCTGCGCGGGCGCGGCGGGCGCCCGCCCGGCGGGGCGCCACGCCGTCGCGGTCGCGATGCGGCCGCGGGGCGTGCGGGCGACGAACCCCATCCGGACGAGGAAGGGCTCCACGACCGACTCGATGGTCTCGGGCTCCTCCCCCACGCTCGCGGCGAGGGTGCTGAGCCCGACGGGACCGCCGTCGAAGCGGACGAGGATCGCGTCGAGCACGGCCCGGTCCAGCCGGTCGAGGCCGCGATCGTCGACGTCGTAGAGCTCGAGGGCGGCGCTGACCGCCGCGTGGTCGACGGTGCCGCCGTGCACGAGCGCGAAGTCCCGCACCCGCCGGAGCAGGCGGTTCGCGATGCGGGGCGTGCCGCGGGAGCGGCCGGCGATCTCGGCGAGGGCGCCCGGCGCCGTGTCGAGGCCGAGGAGCCCGGACGCGCGGTCGAGCACCTGCTCGAGCTCGCCCGGCTCGTAGAACTCGAGGTGGGCGGTGAAGCCGAAGCGGTCGCGCAGCGGGTTGGGCAGCAGCCCGGACCTGGTGGTGGCGCCCACGAGGGTGAACGGCGCGAGGTCGAGCGGGATGGAGGTGGCCCCCGCGCCCTTGCCGACCATGATGTCGATGCGGAAGTCCTCCATCGCGAGGTAGAGCATCTCCTCGGCGCTGCGCGCCATGCGGTGGATCTCGTCGATGAAGAGGACCTCACCCGGGGTGAGCGAGGAGAGCACCGCGGCGAGGTCGCCCGCGTGCTGGATCGCGGGGCCGCTCGACATGCGCAGCGGCCGGCCGGACTCCTCCGCGACGATCATCGCGAGCGTCGTCTTGCCGAGGCCGGGCGGCCCGGCGAGCAGGATGTGGTCGGGTGTGCGCTGCTGCAGCGCCGCGGCGCGGAGCAGCACCTCGAGCTGCCGGCGCACGTTCGGCTGGCCGACGAACTCGGTGAGGGACTTGGGGCGGAGGGCGCCCTCGAAGGCGAGCTCCGCCTCCGACTCGGGGGTGGGACGGACGGCGCTCATCGGACGGCCTGCGGGCCGAGCAGCGCGAGCGCGGCGCGGAGCAGCACGGCGGTCTGCCGTTCGTCGGGCCGCTCGGCGAGCACGTCGTCGAGGGCGGCCTGCGCGGCGCGCTCGGCGTAGCCGAGGCCGACGAGGGCGACCAGCACGTCCGTGCCGCGGGGCGCGGCGACCGGGACCGCCGGGCGGATGTCGATGAGCTTGCCGGTCAGCGACACGACGATGAGCTTCGCGGTCTTCGGCCCGATGCCGGAGACGCGGCGGAAGGCGGCGTCGTCCTCCGCGGAGACGGCGGTGGCGATCTCGGCGGGGCTCATCACCGCGAGCACGCCCATCGCCGACTTGGGGCCGACCCCCGTGACTCCGCGCAGCAGGTCGAAGACGGCGAGCTGCTCCCGGGTCTGGAAGCCGAAGAGGGAGATGTCGTCCTCGCGCACGACCATGGCGGTGTGCAGCAGCACCACCTCGCCGTGGCGGACGGCGAGCGCGTGCTCCGGCGTCACCGTCACCGCGTAGCCGACGCCCGCGACCTCGACGACGAGCAGGGAACCCGCGGCCTCGAGCACGGTCCCCCGGAGCGATGCGATCACGGCGACCACCGTAGGCGCCGCCTCGGACACCTCCGGCGCGCCGGCGCGGCGAGTCGAAGACGCGTTCGATCCGAGGTGCGCCGGCGTGCTGGCGGGTCAGCGGACGGGCGTCCAGCGGGTGCCGGCCTGTCGGCGGAGCTGCACCTCGAGGATCTCCGCCTGGCTGCCGGCGGCCTGCATCGCGGCGACGGCCACCGGCCTCGCCGACTCGTCGTCGGACGCCTCGAACCGCACGGTCGCCTGCCCGCGCCCCTTCACGACCCCGACGCTGCGCGCCTCGACGACGGCGAGCTCGGCGACGGCGTCGGCCGCCCTCGGCAGCACGGCCTGCGCATCCGCCCCCGGGTGCACCCGCCCGATGGTCATCACGACGCGGTACGACGGCATGCCTTCTCCCCCTTCGCCGACCGTCCAGTATCCGTCGCCCGCGCCGGTCAGCGGCGGCCGGCGCGGGCCTCCGCGTCGCGCCAGGCGCGCTGGGCGGGCGTCATC
>JBQCCU010000259.1:0-3784 GCA_051961935.1 Amnibacterium sp.
CCCGCTGTTTACGCCGCGGCGTTCGCCGGGCACGAACCGGTGGCGCGGACGGTGCTGCTTCTCACCGCCTTCTTCTGTTGGGGTTTGGCGAGCCACGCGTTCGGTGGGGTGACGGACATCCCCGCCGACCGGGAGGCGGGAATCGGCTCCGTCGCGACCGTGTTCGGGGCGCGGGCCACCGTCGTGGGCGCCACCGCCCTGTACGCCGCGGCCGGCGTGCTCGCCGCGTGCTCCGGCTGGCCGACGGCGCTCGCCGGCCTCGTCGCGCTGCCCTACCTCGCCATGTGCGCGCCCTTCCTGCGCATCGACGACGCCGGGGCCGAGCGGGCGAACCGCGGCTGGCGCCGCTTCCTCGCGATCAACTACGGCGCCGGGTTCCTCGTGACGATGCTCGCGATCGGCGCGGCCGCGTTCGGCTGATCGCGCAGCGGCGCCCACGTCGGCGCGCAGAATGGCCTCGTGCGCAGCATCCGACGCGTCGAGCCGGGGCCCGGCCAGGAGTCCGTCTGGGACTACCCGCGACCGCCGCGGGTCGAGCCCGTGGCCGACCGGATCCGCATCCGCCTCGGCGGCGAGACCGTCGTGGACACCACCGACGCCGTCCGTGTGCTCGAGACCAGCCATCCGCCCGTGTACTACGTGCCGCGCGACCAGGTGCACGCCGAGCTGACGCCCGCGCCCGGGGCCAGCTTCTGCGAGTTCAAGGGCGCCGCGCGGTACCTCACCATCGCGGCCGGCGGCCGGCGCGAGGAGGCCGCGGTCTGGTACTACCCGTCGCCGGCGGAGGGCTACGAGGCCCTCGCCGGCCGCGTCGCGGTCTACCCGGGACGGATGGACGCGTGCGAGGTCGCAGGGGAGACGGTGCAGCCGCAGGACGGCGACTTCTACGGCGGCTGGATCACCTCCCGGGTCGTCGGACCCTTCAAGGGCGCCCCCGGGACGCTCGGCTGGTGACCGGGACGCCGCGCCGCCTCGCGGGATCCGCCCGGAGCAGGCAGAATCCCTGACTTGTGACCACCGAGCGCACCGACCTCGAGGTCGACCCCTCCGTCTGCTACCGGCACCACGACCGGCACAGCTGGACCCTCTGCGCGCGCTGCGGCCGCACCATCTGCCCCGAGTGCCAGATCCCGGGCCCCGGCGGCGTGCGCTGCGAGCCCTGCGTGGCCGAGGAGGGCGGTCGCGTCTCCTGGCAGCCCGTCGGCGCCCCGCCACCGAAGCCGGTGCGGATCCGGCGCCGCCGCTCGCTGCGCCTGCCCCCGTGGCTCGCGAGCGACGGCGCTCCCGTCAGCAGGACGGTGCTCGGCGCGACCGTCCTGCTGTGGCTCGCGGGATTCGCCACCCAGAACCTCCCGGCGCAGTGGCTGATCGCCGCGCCCGGCCTCGGCTGGCAGCTGTGGCGGTTCGTCACGAACCCCCTCGCGTTCCCGGCCGCCTTCGACGTGAGCGTGATCCTCTCGTTCGCGCTGCAGACCGTGTTCTTCCTCCTGTCCGCCCCGCAGGCGGAGCGGATGCTCGGCCGCCGGGTGTTCGTGGAGCTGCTGCTCGCCGGCACCGTGGTCGGCTCCGCCGCCTCGCTGCTCGCGGGCCAGGCCGCCTACGGCCTCTTCGGGCCGCTCTTCGCGATCTTCGCCGCGGTGCTCGTGCTCGTCTGGCCCGAGGCGGCCGTGCGCAACCGGTTCCTCGTGATGATAGGTGTGAACCTGCTCCTCATCCTCGTGCTGTCGCGGGGTCAGGGCCTGCCGTGCGTGATCGGGGCGATGCTCGCGGGTGCCGGGCTCACCGCGCTGCAGCACCGCGCCGCGGAGCGGCCCCTGCCGCGGCCGTGGAGCCCGGAGCTCGTGGTCGGCGGCGGCGCCGTCGTCCTCGCGCTGCTGGCCGCGCTCGTCGCCGCCTGACCACCGCCCTTCAGTCCCCACCGGTCCCGGGTGCAGGCCTGCGTGCCGGGATGCGGCGAATCCGGGGGGAGCCGACCTACGCCCGGGACATCCCCCGACGCCCGGCACCCGCGTCAGGGCGAAACGACGGCGATCCACCGGAATGACGGTGCGACGCGGCCGCCATCACCGGCATCGAGTCGGATCACCGTCCTTTCCTCAGCTCGCACTGCTCGCGGCGGTCGTCGCGGCGTGACCCGGCCGGCCTTCGTTCAGCTGTTGCCACGTTCTGCGGGTTCGCTCCTGCAGAACCCGCAGGAAGTGGCAACAGCCGCCAGGGGAGCGGCCCTGGTCAGAGGCGTGAGTGGGCGGTGCCCCGCACCGGGAGCAGGAGCGCGAGCCCCACGGCGAGCACGAGCACGATGCCGAGGATCCCGAACGCCTGGTCGCCGCTCAGCGCGATGAAGGCCGCGAACAGCGCCGGCGCGAGGAACGTCGCCACCCGGCCGGTGGTCGCGTAGAGGCCGAAGAGCTCCCCCTCGCGCGACACCGGTGCGAGGCGGCCGAGGAGCGAGCGGCTCGCGGACTGCGCCGGCCCCACGAAGCAGCACAGCACGAGGCCGCCGATCCAGAAGGCGACGGTCCCGGCGTCCCGCGCGACGAAGACCGCGAGGCCGGCGAGCACGAGGCCGATCAGCGACACGAGGATCACCGGCTTCGGCCCGTAGCGGTCGTCGAACCGGCCGGAGAGCAGGGTGGACAGCCCGGCGACGACGTTCGCGGCCACACCGAAGATCAGCACCTGCCCGAACCCGAACCCG
The DNA here is from genome assembly GCA_051961935.1 of Amnibacterium sp. GTDB lineage: Bacteria > Actinomycetota > Actinomycetes > Actinomycetales > Microbacteriaceae > Amnibacterium. The sequence continues at coordinate 2,699 of JBQCCU010000259.1, forward strand.
AAGACGGTCGAGGCGATCACCGCGCCGAACGTGAAGACCCCGGTGAGCCCGTCGCGGAACACGGCGCTCGCCACCAGGAAGCCGAGCAGGTTCCGGTCGGTGCGCCAGAGCTCCCCGATGTCCGCAACGAGCTTCCGGTAGGCCGCCACGACGCCGCGGCGCGGCAGGCCGGGAGCGGGCGGCGCATCCGGCACGGCGAGCAGCACCGGCACGGCGAACACGGCGGTCCACACCGCGCACACGACGGCGCAGATCCGGATGTCGAGCCCGCCCTCGTCCGTGACGCCGAGCAGCTGGGGACCCTGGGGGATGAGCGTCGCGTAGAGCGCGAGCAGGAGCACGATGCCGCCGAGGTAGCCGCAGGCCCAGCCGACCGCGCTCGTGCGCCCGATCGTGCGGGGCGTGGAGATCGTGAGCAGCATCGCGTTGTAGTTCACGCTCGCGATCTCGTACGCCACCGTCCCGATGCACACCAGCAGCACGCCGGGCGCGAAGAACGGGGGAGCGGCGACCACGAACGACATCGCGAGCATCGCGAGGACCACCACCGCGGTGCCGACGGCGACACCGCGCCGCCGCCGCCCGGTCGCATCGGCCCGCTGGCCGAGCACCGGCGCGAGCACCGCGACGACGACGCCCGCGATCGCGAGCCCGAGGCCGAGCCCGCTGGAGAGGCCGGCCTTCGCGGCGGCGAACGCGGCCGTGCCCCTCGGGAGCGCCGGATCGACGAAGCGGTCGCCCGTGAGGTACACGGTGAAGACGAAGGTGGTGATGACCGCGTTGAACGCGGCCCCGCCCCAGTCCCAGGCGGCCCAGGCGGCCACGGCGCTGCGTCGGATCGTGGGCGACTCCGCCACCGCGGTCATGGGCGCAAGCGTAGGGCCGTGGCCGCGCGGCCTGCAGGACCCCGTCCCGGGGTCAGGCGAGCAGGTCGGGCTCCGGCACGGCGCCGGCGTCCGCGACCGTCTCCTGCACCTCGTCGAGCAGCACGATCGGCACCCCGGGGGAGATCAGCAGGTGCGCGGGGGTGCCTCGTCCGAGTCCGGACACCACGTCGAGCCACGGCTCGCCCCCGGCCAGGGCCGC
>JBQCCU010000260.1:0-3731 GCA_051961935.1 Amnibacterium sp.
AGCGGGTTGTGACGATCCGGACCAGGTCGACGGGCGTCTCGGCGACCGCGATCGCCCCCCCCGCCGCGGCGGGGTCGCCGTAGCCCCCGACCACGAACACGCACGGGATAGCGGGGCGGGCGGCGCCCTCCACGTCGTGGATGCGGTCCCCGATCATCACCGGCCGATCGATGTCGACGCCCGCGCCCCGCAGCAGCTGGAGCGCCCACGTGATGACGTCCGCCTTCTCGCTCCGCACCTCGTCCTCGGAGGCGCCCGCGATCACCGCGAACAGGTCGTCGAACCCGAAGTGGGCGAGGATGCGCTTGGCCTGCGACTCCGGCTTCGAGGTCGCCACCGCGAGCGTCGGGCCGGCGTCCCTGACGGCCTCGAGCGCCTCCCGCATCCCCGGATAGGGGCGGGCGTCGAAATCCCCGGTGCGCCGGTACTCGTCCCGGTAGAGCTCGAGCGCGCGCTGCGACTGCTCCGGGTCGAGGCCGGCGAGGTCGCGCAGGCCGTCGAGGATCGGCGGCCCGACGAACTCGACGAGCCGCGACGGCGGGGGCACGGGCAGCCCCATCCGCTCGAGCGTGCGGGTCAGCGTGGCCGTGATGCCGGGCGCGGAGTCCATGATCGTGCCGTCGAGGTCGACGAGCGCCACGGTGTAGGGCTCGAGCGTCTGGGGCACCAGAGCACCCTAGGTTCCGCGGGCTGGACGCAGGACGCCCCAATCCGGGCGCCGCCCCTTCGCGCCGGCGCCAGAGCGGTTCCGTGCGCTCAGAAGAGGCGGGCCGGGCCGCCCTCGACGCCCCGCATGGCGTCGTAGTCGAGGACGAGGCAGCGGATGCCGCGGTCCTCGGCGAGCGTGCGGGCCTGCGGCTTGATCTCCTGGGCCGCAAAGACCCCCGCGACCGGCGCGAGGTGCGGGTCGCGGTTCATCAGCTCGAGGTAGCGGGTGAGCTGCTCGACCCCGTCGATCTCGCCGCGGCGCTTGATCTCGACGGCCACGGCCGCGCCCTCGGGGTCGCGGGCGAGGATGTCGACCGGGCCGATCGCGGTCATGTGCTCCCGGCGGACGAGGGTGTGCCCGTCGCCGAGCAGCTCGATCTGCTCGGCGAGCAGCCGCTGGAGATCCGCCTCGACGCCGTCCTTCACCAGGCCGGGATCCTGGCCGAGCTCCATCGTCTCGTCCACGTAGCGCTCGTGGATGCGGATGATCAGCACGTCGCCGGTCTTCCCGTGCCGCACCCGCCACAGCTCCTGCACGCCGCTCGCGGCGAGGTCGGCGTCGGGCTCCTCGGTCTCCAGCGTGCAGGGCGGGCTCATCCAGTTGAGGGGCTTGTAGGAGCCGCCGTCCGCATGGACGAGCACGCTGCCGTCCGCCTTCAGCATGATCAGCCGGCGGGCCGGCGGCAGGTGGGCCGAGAGCCGCCCCGCGTAGTCGACCGAACACTCCGCCACCACGAGTCGCACGGCCCACGAGCCTAGGCGGCCGAGCACGGAGCACGGCAGCAGGACGATCTCGCGACGGCAGGACGAGAGGGGCTCGTTCGTCCTGTCGAAGCGATCCGGTCCTGCTGACGCGCTCACAGCCTGCTGAAGTGCTCGCAGCCCGCTGGGGGAAGTGCTGCCGGGCCGCGAGCCGCCTGGGGTGGCCGATGCGCGGATCGTAGACTCGGCCATCGTGGTCGACTTGAGCGCTGACGCATCCGGAGCCCCGACCGACCCCGTGCAGCAGGCGGGTCTGGACACCCGGTCGTTCGACCCCTCGACCCGGGTGCAGGACGACCTGTACCGGCACGTGAACGGCCGGTGGCTGGCCGAGGCCGCCATCCCGGCGGACCGGGCCCGCTCGGGCGCGTTCCTCGACCTGGTCGACGGCGCCGAGGCGGCCGTGCGGACGCTCGTCGAGGAGGCGCAGCAGGCGGACCCGGGCACCGAGGCCCGCAAGATCGGGGACCTGTACGGCTCGTTCCTCGCGGAGGACCGCGTGGAGGCGCTCGGGGCCGAGCCGCTCGCCGAGCCCCTCGCGCTCGTCGCCGCGACCCGCTCGGTCGCGGAGGTGCTCGACGTGCTCGGCTCCCTCGAGCGCACGGGCGCCGGGAGCCTGATCCAGCTCTTCGTCGACAACGACCCGGGCGACCCGGACCGCTACCTCGTCTTCTTCGAGCAGGGCGGCCTCGGGCTGCCCGACGAGCGGTACTACCGCGACGACGCCTTCCAGCCGCACCGCGACGCCTACCGCACGTTCCTCGCCACGATGTACGGGCTCGCGGGCCTCACCGACCCCGATGCGCGCGCCGACCGGGTGCTCGCCCTCGAGACGGAGATCGCCGCGCAGCACTGGGACGCCGTGCGCACCCGCGACGTGCAGGCCACCTACAACCCCACGAGCTGGGCCGCGCTCGTGGCCGAGGCGGGGGAGCACGGCGGCGCGCTGCTCGAGGCCTGGGCCGCAGGGCTGTCGGCGCCCATCGGCGCGCTCGAGACCGTCGTGGTGCGGGAGCCGAGCTTCCTCACCGGCGTGCTCGGCCTGCTCACCGTGGACCGGCTCGACGCCTGGCGCGACTGGCTCGCGATCCGCGTCATCCGCCCGCTCGCCCCGTACCTGTCGTCGGCCTTCGTGGATGCGCACTTCGCGTTCACGGGCACGGCGCTCACCGGTGCGGAGGAGGTCAAGGCCCGCTGGAAGCGCGGCGTGGCGCGCGCCGCGGGCGCGCTCGGCGAGGCCGTCGGCCGGCTCTACGTGGAACGGCACTTCCCGCCGCTCGCGAAGGTGCGGATGGACGTGCTCGTCGCGAACCTCGTCGCCGCCTACCGCGCCTCGATCGGCGCGCTCGACTGGCTCGGCGACGAGACCCGCGCGAAGGCGCTGACGAAGCTCGCGAGGTTCACGCCGAAGATCGGCTACCCGGTGCGCTGGCGGGACTACTCGCGGCTCGAGATCGACGCCGGCGACCTGGTCGGCAACGTGCGCAGGGCCGCCGCCTTCGAGTTCGACCGCGAGCTCGGCAAGATCGGCAAGCCGGTGGACCGCGACGAGTGGTTCATGACGCCGCAGACCGTCAACGCGTACTACAACCCGGGCCTCAACGAGATCGTCTTCCCGGCCGCCATCCTGCAGCCGCCCTTCTTCGACCCGGACCGCGACGACGCCGCCAACTACGGGGGCATCGGGGCGGTCATCGGCCACGAGATCGGCCACGGCTTCGACGACCAGGGCTCGCAGTTCGACGGGGACGGCCGGCTCGAGAACTGGTGGACGGAGGACGACCGGGCGGCGTTCGAGGAGCGCACGAAGGCGCTGATCGCCCAGTACGACGCGCTCGTGCCCGAGGGGCTCACCGACCACGTGAACGGCGCCCTCACCATCGGGGAGAACATCGGCGACCTCGGCGGCCTCGCGATCGCGTGGAAGGCGTACGTGCTCTCGCTCGAGGGCCGCGATGCGCCCGTGATCGACGGGCTGAGCGGCGCCCAGCGCTTCTTCCTCTCCTGGGCCGCCGTGTGGCGGGAGAAGCGGCGGCAGGCCGAGGCCATCCGCCTGCTCACGATCGACCCGCACTCGCCGCCCGAGTTCCGCTGCAACCAGATCGCGCGCAACCTCGACGAGTTCCACTCCGCCTTCGACGTCACCGAGCAGGACGCGCTGTGGCTGGATCCGACGAAGCGGGTCACGATCTGGTGACCGCTGCGCAGGCCGAGCCCACCAGACGGGCCCGGCTGCGCAGCGGCGACGCCGGAGCGCGCCA
>JBQCCU010000261.1:0-2961 GCA_051961935.1 Amnibacterium sp.
GTTGGGGATGACGGACGCGTTCCGGGCCGTGCCGCCGGAGGCCGGCGCCTTTTCGGCGGACTTCGACGTGTTGGTCCGCGCCGCGAAGCGGATGCTCGCGAAGCCGGACGAGGCCCGCGCAGCGGGCCGGATCGCCAGGGAGGCCGCGCTCGCCCGCTACGGGCTCGCCCGGTTCCTCGCCGACTGGGACGAGGTGCTGGGGGACGCGGTGGAAGGGATGCACAGATGAAGATCTCGCTCGTCTCGGAGCACGCGAGCCCGCTCGCGGTGCTCGGCGGCGTCGACGCCGGCGGCCAGAACGTCCACGTCGCCGCGCTCGCGACGGCGCTCGGCGCGGACGGCCACGAGGTGACCGTCTACACCCGGCGCGACGACGCCGCGCTGCCGGAGCGCGTGCCGTTCGCCCCGAACGTGACCGTGGTGCCGGTGACCGCCGGGCCCGCCGCCCCCGTGCCCAAGGACGACCTGCTGCCCCACATGGGCGAGTTCGCGGATGTCCTCGCGGAGGCGTGGATCGCCGAGCGCCCCGACGTGGTGCACGGCCACTTCTGGATGTCGGGTCTCGCGACCCTCACCGCCGCACGCCGCGTCGACATCGCCCTCGGCGGCCACCTGCCGGTCGCGCAGACGTTCCACGCGCTCGGCGTCGTGAAGCGCCGCCACCAGGGCCTCGCCGACACGTCGCCCGCCGAGCGCTCGTGGCTCGAGCCCGATGTCGCCCGCCGCGTCGACTCGGTGATCGCCACCTGCTCCGACGAGGCGTTCGAGCTGAAGGCCATGGGCGTGCCGTCCGCACGCATCGCCGTCGTGCCCTGCGGCGTCGACACCGCGCACTTCTCCCCCAGCGGACCCGCCGCGCCGCGGGGGGACCGGCTGCGGATCATGACCGTGGGCCGGCTCGTGCAGCGCAAGGGCGTCGGCATCGCGATCGAGGCGCTCGCCCGGCTCGTGGCCCGCGGCATCGACGCGGAGCTCGTCATCGTCGGCGGCGCCGGCGACGCCGCGCACCTCGAGGTGGAGCCGGAGGTGGCGCGACTCGAGCGGATCGTCGACGCGACCGGCATGCGCGACCGCGTGACGCTCGCCGGCCGGATCGAGCACGACGACCTCCCCGAGCAGTACCGCTCCGCCGACGTCATCGTCTGCGCGCCCTGGTACGAGCCGTTCGGCATCGTCCCGCTCGAGGCGATGGCGTGCGGCCGCCCGGTGGTCGCCACCCGCGTCGGCGGCCTCATCGACACGGTGGTCGAGGACGCGACCGGGGTGCACGTGCCGCCGCGCGACCCGGACGCCCTCGCGGATGCGCTCGAGTCGCTGCTCACGGATCCGGAGCGCCGCGAGCGCTACGGCGTCGCCGGCCGCCGCCGCGCGGCGACCCGCTACACCTGGCGCCGCGTGGCGCAGGACACGGCGCGCGTCTACGCCGCGCTGACCGACGCGGCCCCCGCCGCCCGAGTGGCAACGACGAGGGAGCGATGACCACCACCACGACCGCAACCACCATCTCACCGCGGGCCACGGCCGCCGCCGTGGCGCACGACCACGTGACCGCGGCGCTGCCCACCATGGAGGCGCTCCGCGACCAGTCGGACCGCCTCGCCGCGTGGGGCCTCGACCTCGCCGACCGGATGCTCGCCGGCGCGCGCCTGCTCGCGGCCGGCAACGGCGGCTCGGCCGCGGAGGCGCAGCACCTCACCGCCGAGCTGGTCGGCCGCTTCGACGGCGACCGTCGCGCGTTCAGCGCGCTCTGCCTGCACGGCGACACCTCCGCGATCACCGCGATCGGCAACGACTACGGCTTCGAGGAGGTCTTCGCGCGGCAGATCACCGCGCACGCCGCCGCCGGGGACGTGCTCGTGCTCCTGTCCACCTCCGGCACGAGCCGCAACCTGCTGCGGGCCGCCGAGGAGGCGAAGCGGATCGGGGTGACGGTCTGGGCGATGACGGGCGCCGGCCCGAACCCGCTCGCCGACGCGGCGAGCGATGCGCTCACCCTCCCCGGGCGCGGCGCGAACGTGCAGGAGGCGCAGCTCGTGGCGATCCACGCGCTCTGCCGGGTCTTCGACGCCCGCGTGCGCTCCCGGATCGGAGCGAGCCGGTGAGCCGCGCGATCACCGTCGTCGGCGACCTGCTGCTCGACGTCGACCTCGACGGGCAGGTCGAGCGGCTGAGCCCCGATGCGCCGGTGCCGGTCGTCGACGTCGCGGACGTGGTGCGCCGCCCGGGCGGCGCCGGCCACGTCGCGCGGCTGCTCGCCCGCGACGGCCACCGGGTCACGCTCGTCACGGCCCTCGGCGACGACGAGGCCGCCGGGCGCCTCCGCGAGCTCCTCGCCGACGTCACCGTCGTCGCCGGCGCCACGCACGCCCCGACCGCGGTGAAGACCCGGCTGCGCACCGCGTCCCATCCCATCGCGCGGATCGACGAGGGGTCCGGACGGCCGCCGGTCCCGGAGGTCACCGAGGCCATGGTCGCGGCGATCGACGCCGCCGAGGTCGTGCTCGTCGCCGACTACGGCCGTCGGCTCACGGAGGAGCCGGCCGTCCGGGAGGCGCTCGCCCGCGCCACCCGCCGCGTGCCGGTCGTCTGGGATCCGCATCCGCGGGGCTCCGCGCCCGTGCCCGGCGTCGCCGCGGTGACCCCGAACCTCCGCGAGGCGGTCGCCGCCGCGGACGTGGCGGGCACCGGCGTCGCGGCCGCCGACGAGGCGGCGCTGCAGCTGCGCGAGGCGTGGCGCGCCGCCGCGGTCGTCGTCACCAGGGGCGAGCACGGCGCGCTGCTCCGCGCGAGCCGCGCCGGCCTGCCGTTCGTCGCCCAGGCCGACCGCGTCGAGAGCGCCGACCCGTGCGGTGCGGGCGACCGGTTCGCCGCGAGCCTCGCCGTCGCTATCGCGGGCGGTTCGGAGCCGACGGGGGCCGTGACGGCCGCCGTCACCGACACCGCCGCGTTCCTCGCCGCGGG
>JBQCCU010000262.1:0-7351 GCA_051961935.1 Amnibacterium sp.
ACGGCATCGCGCAGGGCGAGATCTACAAGCTGCCGCTCAGCCAGAACCCCCGCGCGAAGATGCAGGGCCTGAAGGACGGCTTCGTGAAGCTGTTCGCCCGCACCGGCTCGGGCACCGTCATCGGCGGGGTCATCGCGGCGCCGCGGGCGAGCGAGCTGATCCTCCCGATCGCGCTCGCGGTCGAGCACCGGCTCACGGTGGACCAGCTCGCGCGGGCGTTCAGCGTCTACCCGTCGCTGTCCGGTGCCATCACCGACGCGGCGCGGGCGATGCACATCGTCGCGTAGATCGCGGGAGCCGCACGGCACGAACGACGGATAAGTCGGCCCGCGGATCCGATCAGAGGCCGATTCGGACGCCGCTCCGGGCGAGAACTCCGTCGTTCGTGCAGCCGGATCGTCGTTCGTGCAGCCGGATCAGGCCGGGGCCGGGACCGCCACGTCGTCGAGGATCTCGAGCAGCACGGTGCCCGCGGAGACGGTGGTGCCGGCCTTCGCCGAGAGCGACGCCACGACGCCGTCGCGGTGCGCGGTGATCGGCTGCTCCATCTTCATCGCCTCGAGCACGGCGACGAGGTCGCCCGTGACGACGCGCTGCCCGGGCTCCACGACGACCTTCACGATCGTCGCCTGCATCGGCGCCTTCACCGCGTTGCCGGATGCGCCCGTCGCGCGGCTCGCGCCGCCCCGGCGGCGGGGCGGCGGGGGAGGCGGGGTGAGCCCGCCGTCGCCCTTCGCGAGGGCGGCGGGCAGCGAGACCTCGATCCGCTTGCCGTTCACCTCGACGGTGACGCGGTGGCGGTCGTCCGGCGCGGTGCCGCGCGGGTCCTGGTCGCCGAGGGAGCCGCTCCACGGCTCGATCTCGTTCGTGAACTCGGTCTCGATCCAGTTCGTGAACACCCCGAAGACGCCGTCGTCGGCGGTGAAGGCGGGGTCGCGCACGACGGCGCGGTGGAACGGGATCACCGTCGGCAGGCCCGCGACCTCGAACTCGGCGAGGGCGCGGCGGGAGCGCTCCAGCGCGTCCCGGCGGTCGGAGCCGGTGACGATCAGCTTCGCGAGCATCGAGTCGAAGGCGCCGGAGACGACGTCGCCGGTCGTGACGCCCGAGTCGATGCGCACGCCCGGGCCGCCCGGCACGCGGAACGCCTGCACGGGGCCGGGGGAGGGCAGGAAGTTCCGGCCCGGGTCCTCGCCGTTGATGCGGAACTCGATGGAGTGCCCGCGCGCGACGGGGTCGTCGAAGCCGAGCGGCTGCCCCTCCGCGATGCGGAACTGCTCCCGCACGAGGTCGAGGCCGGTGACCTCCTCCGAGACCGGGTGCTCGACCTGGAGGCGGGTGTTCACCTCGAGGAAGGAGACGGTGCCGTCCGCGCCGACGAGGAACTCGCAGGTGCCGGCACCGACGTAGCCGACCTCCTTCAGGATCGCCTTCGAGGCGGAGTAGAGCAGCTCGGTCTGCACGTCGGTGAGGAACGGCGCGGGCGCCTCCTCGACGAGCTTCTGGTGCCGGCGCTGCAGGGAGCAGTCGCGCGTGGAGACCACGACGACGTTCCCGTGCTGGTCGGCGAGGCACTGGGTCTCGACGTGCCGGGGCTTGTCCAGGTACTTCTCCACGAAGCACTCGCCGCGGCCGAACGCCGCGACCGCCTCGCGGGTGGCGGACTCGAAGAGCTGGGGGATCTCGTCGCGGGTCCGGGCGACCTTCAGGCCGCGGCCGCCACCGCCGAACGCCGCCTTGATCGCGATGGGGAGGCCGACCTCGTCGGCGAAGGCGACGACCTCGCTCGCATCCGCGACCGGGTTGAGCGTGCCGGGCGCGAGCGGCGCGCCGACGCGTTCCGCGACGTGGCGGGCGGTGACCTTGTCACCGAGCTGGTCGATCGCCGACGGCGGCGGCCCGATCCAGAGAAGGCCCGCGTCGATCACGGCCTGCGCGAAGTCCGCGCGCTCCGAGAGGAACCCGTAGCCCGGGTGCACCGCGTCCGCGCCGCTGCGGCGCGCGACCGACAGCAGCTTCTCGATGACGAGGTAGGTGTCGGCGCTCGTCGTGCCGTTCAGCGCGTAGGCCTCGTCGGCGAGGCGCACGTGGCGCGCGTCCCGGTCCTGGTCGGCGTACACCGCCACCGAGGCGATCCCCGCGTCGCGGGCGGCCCGGATGACCCTGACCGCGATCTCACCTCGGTTCGCGATCAGCACCTTGGTGATCCGACGCTGTTCGTCTCGCGGCATGATTCCTCACCCTATGCGGGCGACGCGCCGGTCCCTTGGAAGCGTGCTACAAACCTCCCGGCGGAGCGCCGTTCGATTCCTACAGCGTCCCGGGGGCGCCGATGTGCTCGGTCAGCGCGACCAGAGGTCGGTCCACTCGGTGCCGGTCGCGCGCACGAGCCGGCGCAGCGCGGGCAGCGAGAGGCCGACCACCGTGGACGGGTCGCCCTCGATCCGCTCGATGAACGGGCCGCCCAGGCTGTCGATCGTGAAGGCGCCGGCGACCGCGAGGGGCTCGCCGGAGGCGACGTAGGCGGTGAGCTCGGCGTCCGTGAGGTCGTCCGCGAAGCGCACGAGGGCACGAGCCACGTTCCCCGCCCCGCGCCCCGTGCGGCCGTCGATGAGCCACTGCCCCGAGTGCAGCACGCCCTCGCGGCCGCGCTGCGCCCGCCACCGCTCGAGCGCCCGGTCGGGCGTGCCCGGCTTGCCGTGGATGCGGCCGTCGATCGCGAACACCGAGTCGCCGCCGAGCACCAGCGCGTCCTCCGCGCCGTGCACCGCCGCGACCGCCTCCGCCTTCGCCCGCGCGAGGAGCAGCACGATCTCGTCCGCCGCGAGCTCCCGATCCAGCCGCTCCTCCTCCGCGGCGACCGCGGCGGGCTCGTCGACCGACGAGGCCACGACCTCGGGCTCGACGCCCGCGGCCCGCAGCAGGGCGAGGCGCGCTGGGGAGGTGGACGCGAGCACGAGGCGCATGCCGTCACGGTAATGCGGGAGGCTGGTGGGCGTGAGCGAGCCCGAGGAGACCGAAGGCGCGATCGTCGAGCTCGACGTGACGCGCATCGCGCACGGTGGCGTCTCGGTCGCCGAGCACGACGGCCGCGTCGTCTTCGTGGCGGACACGCTGCCGGGCGAGCGGGTCCGGGCCCGGATCACGGACGCCTCCCACGAGCGGTGGCTGCGTGCCGACACCCTGGCGGTGCTCGAGCCCTCGCCCGATCGCCGCCCGCACGTGTGGGCCGCCGCCTCCGTCGACCGGGACCCGGCCGAGCGCGCCGGCGGCGCCGAGTTCGGGCACATCGACCCCGCGAGACAGCGGGCGCTGAAGACGACCGTGCTCACCGACGCCCTCACCCGCACCGGGCGGATGGACGCCGACCTGCTCGCCGCGCTCGCCCCCGAGGTGCGGGCGGTGCCCGGCGTCCCCGACGGCACCCGGTCACGCACCCGCATCCGCGTGCACGTGGACGACGAGGGCCGCATCGGCCCCTACGCCGCACGGACCCGCCATGTCGTGCCCGTCGACGACCTCCCGCTCGGCGTTCCGGCGCTCGAGGCGCTCCTGCCGGCGGCGCCCCGCGACACGGACGCGGTCGACCTCGTCGCGCCCTCGGTCGGGGAGCCGTTCGCGCTCGCCCACCGCGCGGCACATAAGCCGATCGCGGAGCGGGTGGGGGAGCGCGTCTTCGGACTCGAGGCGGCGGGGTTCTGGCAGGTGCACCCGGCCGCCCCGGCCGTGCTCACCGCGGCCGTGCGCGACGCGATCGACCCCGCGGCGTTCGATCCGGGCGCCGGCAACCTCGACCTCTATGGCGGCGTCGGCCTCCTCGCGGCCGCGCTCGGCGAGGTGGGCGGCCCGGGCACCGCCGTCACGAGCGTCGAGGCGGAGAAGGCGGCGAGCGGCCATGCGCGGGCGAACCTCGGCGAGTGGCGCCGGGCCCGCACGGTCGCCGCGCGGGTCGACGCGTACCTCCGGCGGGAGCGGGCGCCGCGGCCCGGCGCGACCGTCGTGCTCGACCCGCCCCGCTCGGGCGCGGGCAGGGCGGTGGTCGAGGCCGTCGCCGCGCTCGGCCCCGCGCAGGTGGTCTACGTCGCCTGCGACCCGGTCGCCCTCGCCCGCGACCTCGCGGTCTTCGCGGGGCTCGGCTGGCGCCCGGTACGGATGGCGGCCTTCGACCTGTTCCCGAACACGCACCACTTCGAGGTCGTCACGGCGCTCGTCCCGGCCTGAGCGACACGCCGGGAGGGCCCCGAACTGGGGGACGGTCGCATCCCGATCGGGGTGCACCCCTCGGTCCGTTCTGTCCCCCGAAATCCGTAGACTTCCGGCGTTCCGTCCCGAGGAGACACCCGCTGATGACCATCACGAACGCCCAGCCGGAGACCATGACCGAGCTCGTCCGCGTCGCCGTCGTCGACGACCACGAATCCGTCCGGCTCGGCCTCAGCGCCGCCTGCATGCGCGAGGGCTTCCAGTTCATCGAGGACGGCGCGACGGTCAAGGAGCTCATCGACCGCCTGCACGGCCGCGAGGTCGACGTGGTCGTGCTCGACCTGTCGCTCGGCGACGGATCGACGATCACCGAGAACGTGAAGAACATCCAGGCCACCGGCGCCGGCGTGCTCGTGCACTCCATCGCCGACCGGGCCGCCGGTGTGCGGGAGGCGCTCGCCGCCGGTGCCGCCGGCGTCATCCCGAAGTCCGCCGCGACCGCGGTCGTCATGGCCGCGATCCGCACCGTCGCCCGCGGCGAGGTGCTGAACAACCTCGAGTGGGCGAGCGCGATCGACGCGGACGTCGAGTTCGCGAAGGCGCAGCTCGGCCGCCGCGAGCGCGACGTGCTCAACCTGTACGCCTCCGGCCTCCCGCTGCGGATGGTCGCCGAGCAGCTCGGCATCGCCCCGTCGACGGTGCGCGAGTACCTGGACCGCATCCGCGTGAAGTACGTCGAGGTCGGCCGTCCTGCCCCCACCAAGGTGGACCTGCTCCGCAGGGCTGTGGAGGACGGCATCCTGCCGAACCTCGACGGCGACGTCGACGACGATGAGGTCTGAGGAAGCGCCGCACTCCGAGCATCCGGAGGCCGCCCGCGGCTTCGTCTCACCGATCGGCACGCGCCGCGTCGAGGTGACGCTCGCCGTGGCGATGAGCATCTTCGGCGTCCTGTTCAGCGTGCAGAGCCTGCCGGCGCTGCTGCAGCAGTGGCCCGCGATGCACACGCCAGGCGGCATGGCGATCGTGGTGCTGGTCTACGGCTCGATCCTCATCTCGGGCCTCGCTGCGGTGCTGCGCCAGTGGACGCGCCAGATCTTCGTGACCGCCGCGCTCGCCTACCTGGTCGCGCTGGCGCTGTGGCCGTTCTCGATCGCGCACTTCCAGGGCTTCTCGAGCTCGAGCATCGGTGCGATCCCGTGGATCGTGCAGCTCGCGGGGGTGCCGAGCGGATTCGTGATCGTCGCCCGCCGGGAGTGGGTCACTCCGGCGCTCTACACCGCGTTCGTCGGGGTCGTGATCGGCGTGCTGCGCGCGTCGGTCTACGGGGGCCACGTCGACCTGGGCCGAGCGGTGCTCGACGGCATCTACCTGATCGCCCTCGACCTGGCCCTCCTCATGCTCACCGTGGCGGTGCGGCTCGCGGCCGCCCAGGTCGACCAGGCCCAGAACAACGCCCTGCAGCGCTACGCCGCCGCGCAGATCGATCAGGCCATGGAGGCCGAGCGGGTGCGCACGGATGCGCTCGTGCACGACTCCGTGCTCACCACCTTCCTCTCCGCCGCTGCGGCCCAGACGCAGGACGCGAAGACGCTCGCGGCGCGGATGGCCAGGAACGCGATGGGGCACCTCTCCCGGGCGACCGTGGCGGCGGACACCGGCCCGCACGTGACCGCGACGGACCTGCTGCCGCGGATCCAGGAGGACGCGCTCGCGGTCGTGGACCGCTTCGAGCTGCGCACCGAGGTGCTCGACGGACGCGCCGTCCCCACGGCCGTCGCGGAGGCGCTCGTGTCGGCCACCGTGCAGGCGATGACGAACAGCGTGAAGCACGCGGGCGGCCCGGAGGTCGCCCGGTCCGTCGTGCTGCGCGGCACCTCCGCCGGCGGCGTGCAGGCCGTGATCGCCGACGCCGGCCGTGGCTTCGACCCGGCGCTCATCGCGAGCGAGCGGCTCGGCGTGCGCGTCTCGATCCTCGAGCGCATCCGCCTGGTCGGCGGCGAGGCGGACATCGACACCGCGCCCGGCCTCGGCACGACCATCACGCTCTCGTGGCCCGCCGCCGCCCGTGAGGCCTCCGAGCCCGTCGACCTGAACGCGCTGGCCCTCGGATGATCACCCTCCCGCGCCCGCTGCTCGTCGCCCTCGGCGTCGGGTTCTCGATGTACCACGTGGTGCTCGGGATCTCCGCGCTGCTCGGGGTCTCCGCGCCGCCGCAGGACGGCACGTACTACGCCCACCCGGAGCGGGTGGTGGCCGCGCTCGTGCTGTTCGCGGTGGCCATCGGCCTGTCGGTGACCGTGGGCCGCACGGTGGAGATGCCGGTCTGGCTCGCGGGCCTGAACGTGGGCATCTCGCTCTCCATGACGATGCTCGTGGCGAGCGCGCTGCTGCACCCGGCGGGCGCCGAGCTCGGCTACGCGACCTGGTACGTGGCCGCGGTGGGCACCCTGCTCACCATCACGGCGGTGCGCAGGCACACGACGTACGCGTGGTTCGGGATCGGCCTCATCGCCGCGCAGACCGTGGTGATGGTCGGGCCGATCGGGCTCACCCGGTTCGGGGTGGTCGGCGACGTGCTCTGGGTCGCGATCGCGCACGTGTTCACCCGCGCCCTCGCCCGCGCGACGGTGGACGTGCGGCAGTTCGCCCGCGCCGAGCGCGAGGCGGTGGAGTGGCAGGCCGCGCAGGACGCCCACCACTTCGAGCGGCAGGTGCGGCTCACGCAGACGAGCCGGATGGCGCTGCCGATGCTGCGGCGCATCGCGGAGACGGGCGGCGACATCGACGACGCCGACCGGCAGGAGTGCCGGGTGCTCGAGCAGTCGATCCGGGACGAGATCCGCGGCCGGCGGCTGCTGAACGACCGCCTCCGCGACGAGGTGATCGCGGCCAGGCGCCGGGGTGCGTTCGTGCAGGTGCTCGACGACGGCGGTGTCGACGACATCGAGCCGGAGCTGATGGAGCCGGTGCTCGACCGCGTGGCGGAGGCGATCGGCGGCGTGCGCTCGGACCGGATCATCATCCGCACCGCCCCGAAGGGCTCGACGAAGGCGGTCACGGTCGTGGGCCTGTCGAGCGGCGGTTCGGCGGCGAGCGCCCTCGGCCTCGAGGACGACGACGAGGACGTGGACCTCTGGCTCGAGGT
>JBQCCU010000263.1:0-2202 GCA_051961935.1 Amnibacterium sp.
CTCGGCTGAGTCAGGTGCCGGCGAGGGAGCCGCTGATCCCGCCGAGGCTGAAGAAGCGGTGGAACACGAGGAACACGACGAGCGGCGGCACGAGGCCGATGAGGCTCAGCACGGGTGAGCCGTACGAGGCCGCGAGCCCGATGCCCATCGTGTAGTTGCCGTTCGAGAGGATGAAGACGAGGGCGATCCAGTAGTCGTTCCAGGCGAGCAGGAACGTGAAGACCGCCGCGCTCAGCACGCCGGGCAGCGCGTTCGGGAGCACCACCCGCCAGAAGCCGCCGAACACGGAGCAGCCGTCGAGCCAGGCCGCCTCCTCGAGGCTGACCGGGATCGAGTCGAAGGCGGCCGCCATGGTCCAGACCGCCACGGCGATCGCCATGCCGATGTAGATGATCGTGAGCCCGACCAGGTTGTCGACGAGCCCGATGCCCGCGAAGAGCACGAACAGCGGCACGAGGAACAGGATGATCGGCAGCGACTGCAGGCCGAAGATCACGAGCGCGTAGACCGAGACACCCCTGCCCCGCCCGCGCGACAGCACGTAGCCGGCGGGCGCTGCGACGAGCACCGTCACGACGACGGTCGCGCCGGTCACGAGGGCGCTGTTGCCGAGCCAGGTGAGCACCGGTCCGTACGCGAAGGCGCCCGCGAACTGGAGCAGCACGCCGCCGCGCGGGCCCGGTGTCAGCACCCGCACGAAGGTGGTCAGCAGCGGGGTGAGCAGGACGAGCGTGAGGACGGTGAGCGCGGCGAAGCGGAGCCAGGGACCGGATCGCGCGCGGGTGCGGCGGATCCGCCGGTCGGCGACCGCCGTCACGCGCCGTCCGACGCGAGCTCGTATGCCCGCTGCGGCATCTGCGTGGCGAGCTTGCCCCCGGAGATGTCGAGGAGCGCGCCGGTGAGGTAGGCGGCCTGGTCGCTCGCGAGGAAGACGAGCAGCTGCGCCACGTCCTCCGGCCGCTCCCAGCGGCGGATGGAGAGGGTGTCGAGCAGCCGGTCCTGCGCGGCCTGCGGCATCTCGGCGAACCCGTTCATCGCCGTCGGCACCATGCCGGGGGCGTAGGCGTTGACGGTCACGCCGTACGGGCCGAGCTCGCTCGCCAGCACCCGCGTGAGCTGCACGACGGCCGCCTTGCTCGCCGCGTAGGCGCCGCTGCCGACCGACGGGACGATGGCCGCGAACGAGGCCGCGTTGATGATCCGGCCGGAGCGCTGCCGCTTCATGGCGGGGATGACGGCCTTGCTCATCCGGAACACCCCGCCCGTGTTCACGTCGAAGCTGCGGTCCCACGCGTCGTCGTCCATCGACTCGATCGGGCCCTCGGCGAGGATGCCCGCGTTGTTGACGAGGACGTCGATGCGGCCGAAGCGCCGCTCCACCTCCTCCGCGATCGCCCTCGTCGCCTCCCCGTCGCGCACGTCGCAGACGAGATCGGTGTCGGGGTCGGCCGGGAAGCCGTCGCTCGCCAGGTCGAGCCGCACGACCGTGCAGCCCTCCGCGCGGAACGCCTCCGCGATCGCCGCGCCGATGCCGCGTGCGGCGCCGGTGACGATCACCACCCTGCCGGTCAGGTCGAGCTCCATCGGGACCTCCTTCAGCCGATCGCAGGATACTGAGCGCACTTCGCAGCAGCGTGAGCGGGAGGTGTGGATGACGGGCGACGGCCGCGTGCTCTGGGTGACGGGTGCCGGATCCGGCATGGGGCGGGCGGCGGCGATCGCCGCGGCGCCGGCCGGACGCCGGGTGGCGCTCAGCGGGCGGCGGGCGGACGCCCTCGAGTCGGTCGCGGACGAGGTCCGCGCCGCCGGCGGCGAGGCGCTGGTGGTCCCGCTCGACGTCACCGACGTCACCGCGATCGAGGCGGCGCACGCGACGATCGCGGCTTCCTGGGGCGGGGTGGACGACCTCGTGCTCTCGGCCGGGCTGAACACGCCGAGGCGCACGTGGGAGAACCAGCGGATCGCGGACTTCCAGGCGATCGTCGCGACGAACCTCACCGCTGTCGCGGCCGTGGTGCAGGCTTCCATCGCCGACCTGCGCCGCGCCGCGGGGACGGTGGTCGTGATCTCCTCGGTCGCGGGCTGGGGGTTCAAGCCGGGGACGGGGATCGCCTACGCCGCGAGCAAGACCGCCGTCGGCGTGCTCTGCCGCGACCTCAACGTCGCCGAGTGGCGGAACGGCGTGCGCGCCACCCACCTGTG
>JBQCCU010000264.1:0-5369 GCA_051961935.1 Amnibacterium sp.
GGCGGCGAACACGCCGTCGCGGAGCACCCGGTCCGCCTCGAGGTACGGCCGGAGGGTCGCCGCATCGAGGTCGAACCGCGCTGCGCGCTCCCGCTCCGCCGCCCACGCCCAGTCCGAGGCCGCGAGCGGCGCATCCGAACCGGTCTCCTGCCGCAGCCGTGCCGCGAGGGCGTCGGCCTCGGCCCGCGCGTTCGCGGCCGCGGCGGGGACGAGCCGGTCGAGCATCGCCGAGACCGCCTCCGGCGTGCGCGCGGTCTCGTCCGCGAGCACCGACGCCGCGTGGTTCGGGTACCCGAGCAACCGGGCGCGCCGTGCCCGCAGCCGGACGATCTCGAGCACGAGGGGCCGGTTGTCGTGCTCGCCGTCGCGCGACCCGCGGGCGAGCGACGCCGCCATGAGCCGGCGGCGCACCCCCGGATCCGCGAGGCCCGCGAGCGCGGGCTGGCTCGTCGGGAGGACGAGGGGGAGCAGCCAGCCCTCGAGGCCCCGCTCCGTCGCCGCGGCCGCCGCCGCCGCGACCTCGTCGTCGGCCAGCCCGGCGAGCTCCGCTTGGTCCGTGAGGTGCAGGGCGAGCGCGTTCGTGTCGGCGACGAGGTTCGCGTCGAACCGGGTGGTGAGCTCGGAGAGCCGTTCGTTCAGCGCCCGCAGCTCGTCCTTGCTCGCGGGCTCCAACGCCGCACCGGCGAGCACGTACTCGATGCGGTAGCGCTCGGTGAGGTAGCGGGCCACAGGGTCGAGGTCGTGGCGTGCCGCGTGGACCGCCTCGATCCGCGCGAACAGCTTCGCGTTCAGGCGGATCGCGTCGTCGTGCGCGGCGAGGCGTGGCGCCATCCGCGCCTCGAGGTCCCGGATCGCGGGCCGGCCGTCGGCGGCGGTCAGCGTGAAGAAGGCGGCCGACACCCGGTCGAGCAGCCGCGACGCGACCTCGAGCGCCTCCACCGTGTTCTCGAAGGTCGGCGGCTCGGGGTTCTCGGCGATACGGGCCACGGCGATGAGGTGCTCCGACATGCCCCGCTCGAACGCCGGCTCGTAGTCCTCGTCGCGGATGTCCGCGAAGGGCGGCAGCCCCGAGGGGAGCGGGCTCGGGGTGAGGAGCGGGTTCGCAGCCATCTCCGCAGTGTAGGCCGCGACCGCAAAGAACCGATTGCAAAGAGGTGCTTGCAAAGAGCCGTTTGCAAGCGTATCTTTGCGGTCATGGAGGAAGCGGAAGGACTGGGCGCACGGCCGGTGAGCCTGGACGCGCTCCGTGCCTTGGCGCACCCGCTGCGGGTGCAGCTCTTCAGCGCGCTGACGAGCTTCGGCCCCGCCACCGCGAGCGCCCTCGCCGCACGGCTCGGCGAGTCGAGCGGGGCGACCAGCTACCACCTGCGGCAGCTCGAGAAGCACGGGTTCGTCCGTGAGGACACGAGCCGCGGCAACGGCCGCGACCGCTGGTGGGAGCGCACGCCGGGCGCGATCGAGCTGCTCACGCCGGAGCTCGCGGACAGCGAGGCCGGCCGGGCCGCCGGGGAGCTCGTGGAGTCCGAGTTCCAGCGGCTCGAACAGGAGCGCTTCGTGACGTTCTGGCGCTCCCGCTACTCGCTCGACCCCGCTTGGCGGGATGCGGTGAGCATCACCTCCGCCAACCTCGTCCTGACGAGCGACGAGCTCCGGCGCTTCGGCCGGGAGTTCGAGGCGCTCGTCGCCCGCTACCGCGGCCGCGACGCGGCCGATCCCGCGCGCCGGCGCGTGGACGTCCATCTGCGGGCGTTCCCCGTCGTCGACGCCGCCCCCACCACAGCCGACCCCATCGTTCCGGACGACCCGGAAGGAGCACAGCAATGACCATGACCACGCCGATCCCGATCGTCTCCGACCACCGTGCCGAGCCCGATGTCCGCCTCGTCCCCGTGCCCACCGGCGCGGGCGTGTCCCTCGCCGACCGCCTGCTCATGCACGTGGGGCTCGCCCTGCTGCTCGCCAGCAGCCGGCACGCCTCCCGTCCCGGCCGCCCGGCGCGTCCCGCCCGGACCGTGCTGCCCGGCCACCCCGTCATCGAGACCGCCCGCCCGTTCTGCTGATCGCGACACGCCCGAGGGGCCTTGTGGCCTGAGAGCGTCCTGCGCTACGGTCGAGTGCTCGCCGGAACACGAAAGGAGGCGCGCCATGATCACGATCACGATCCCGTCGCCGCGCCACCTCACCGGCGCTCTCTGCGCGTAGCGGTTCGACCTCAGGTCCCGCTCGTCCCGATCCCGTTCAGGGGTCGGCTCCTCCTCCCGTCCGCTCCTCGAAAGCGTCGTGGCGGAGCCTCCGCCGCCTGCATCAGGCGGTCCTCGGCTGCGCACATCCAGTGCGTGGAACGGGCGCGCCCGCGCGCCCGCAGGCGCCCATCCGGGCATGTCACGAAGGACACCATCATGAACACGACACTGCTCGCAGAGCGGGTCGCCGGCCTCGATCGGGCACTGCCCGAGCTGCCCCGGCTGCCGCTCGCGGACCGCGTCGCGCTCCGGGTCGGCCTCGCACTCCTCGTCTGGGGTCGCGACCACGCCGTCCGGGCCGACCGGCGGGAGCAGGCTCGTCGCGCGCAGACGGCACGTGCCGTGGACGAGGCCCGCACCGCGGTTCTCGAGCTGCGGTACTTCGCCGGCCCCGTGCGATGAGCCGCAGACCGCTCCGCACGACGCCCCTTCCCGGTGGATCCCGCTCAGCGGGGATCCGGGGAGGGGCGTCGTGCGTTCCGGCGGTCAGTCCTCGGCGGAGTCGAGCTCGACGCTCGTGATCACCGCGGCGTCGTCGCCGGGCACGAGTCGGATGCGGGTGCCGTCGTCGAGGTCGACGATCGGCCTGCCCTCGAGGTAGGTGAGCGTCCAGCCCCAGCCGGCCGTGTCCTGGCCCGCTGCTGCCAGCTCCTCCTCGACGGTGCCGACCGCGGCGCGGACGGGATCGGGGAGCGACGCGGGCGGCGGAGCGCCGACGCGCCAGCGGGTGCCGAGCTGCATGCGGGACTAGCCGACCGGCAGGTCGTGCAGCACCCAGCCGCCGGCCGATGCCGCGAACCTGTCCTGGAGGGCGTTCGCCGCCGCGTCGTCCGCGCGGGAGACCCAGCGCACCGACGCGCGGCCCTCGTCCTCGGCGCGGGTGCGGACGTGCTCGACGAGGGCGGTGGCGACGCCGCTGCGGCGGGCCTGCTCGGCGACGTAGAGGTCCTCGACGAGGTAGACGGAGTCGCCGTGCAGCAGGCGCTCCATCCCGATGAAGTGGATAAGGCCGACGGTCTCGCCGTCCTCGTCGACGGCGACAACGCCGTGCGCGTCCTCGCTCTGCAGGCGGGTCCAGACGCGCATGGCGTGCTCGTCGGTGAGCCGGATGTCGGCCGAGGCGGCATACTCGGTGAAGAGCGCGTACCAGGCGAAGAAGTCCCGCTCGGTCAGCGGTTTGATGGTGACGGTCACGGCCGGCCCCTTCATCACGATTCGGTCGGTTGGAACACGACGTCGGCGACCTCGACGGTCTCCCCGCCGGGGTCGAGCGACAGGGATCCGATGCGGCCCGCTGCCCCCACGTCGCCGGCCACGAGCCCGATGCGGGCAACGGTCTGCTCGGGGCCGGTGATGCGTGCCGATGCTACCGGCGTCCGCTGCGAGACCTTGGCATCGGTCTTGGCGCGTCGGATCCCGATGAGGGCCTCGCCGGCGGCAGCGAGGAGCTCCGGATCGCCGCCGAGACCGGTCGGCTCCGGCCAGCGGGACGCATGGATCGACCCCTCGTGGGACCAGCTCCAGGCCTCCTCGGTCGCGAACGGCAGCACCGGCGCGAGCAGCTTCAGGAGCGTGTCGAGCGCGAGCCGGAGCGCGGCCACCGCGGAGTCCCGCCTGGGTCCGGTGCTGTACGCGCGGTCCTTGACGAGCTCGAGGTGGTCGTCGCAGAAGGTCCAGAAGAACGGTTCGACGACCTCGAGCGCGCGGGCGTGGTCCTCGGCCTCGTAGGCGCGGGTCGCATCCTCGACCACGCGGTCGAGCGCGGCGAGCATGCCGAGATCGAGCGGCTCGGTGACCGCGTCCGCGGCGAGGGTCCCCGCCTCCAGCCCCAGGATGAACTTCGCGGCGTTCAGCACCTTGATCGCGAGCTTGCGCCCCTTGCGCATCTGGGTCGGGTTCTGCACGTCGAGCGCCGAGTCGGTGCCGAGCCGGCTGGAGGCGGCCCAGTAGCGCACCGCATCCGAGCCGTGCTGCTCGAGGATCGCGGCGGGCGTGACGACGTTGCCCTTCGACTTCGACATCTTCTTGCGGTCGGGGTCGACGATGAAGCCGCTGATCGCGGCCGTCCGCCACGGGAGCGCATCGTGCTCGAGCTCGGAGCGCAGCATCGTGGAGAAGAGCCACGTGCGGATGATGTCCTGCCCTTGGGGACGCAGGTCGTACGGGAAGACCGCCTCGAAGAGCCCGTCGCCGCGGTAGCGGCCGCCGGCGATCTCGGGCGTCAGCGACGACGTCGCCCACGTGTCCATGACGTCGACCTCGCCGACGAAGCCGCCCGCACGCCCCCGGTCCGTCTCCGCGAACCCGGGCGGCACGTCGCTCGACGGGTCGATCGGCAGGGCCGAGCGCTCCGGCACCAGCACCTGGTCGAAGTCGGGGTTCCCGTCCTCGTCCACGCGGTACCAGACGGGCAGGGGAACGCCGAAGAACCGCTGGCGCGAGATCAGCCAGTCGCCGTTCAGGCCGCTGACCCAGTTCTCGTACCGCACCCGCATGAACTCGGGCACGAACCGCAGCTCGCGGCCGCGCTCGAGCAGGCGCTCGCGCAGCGCCTCGTCCCTGGCGCCGTTGACCAGGTACCACTGGCGGGTCGGCACGATCTCCAGCGGGCGGTCGCCCTTCTCGAAGAACTTCACCGGATGCGTGATCGGCCGCGGGTCGCCGAGCAGGGCGCCGGCGGCGCGGAGCAGCTCCACCACGGCCGCGCGAGCGCTGAAGACGGTCTTGCCGGCGAGCTCGAGGTAGGCGGCGCGGCCCCGCTCGGAGGCGATCGCATCCGGCGCCTCCGCGACGAAGCGGCCGTCGAACCCGATGACCGTGCGGGTGGGCAGGTCGAGCTCGCGCCACCACACGACGTCCGTCAGGTCGCCGAAGGTGCAGATCATCGCGATGCCGGTGCCCTTCTCGGGGTCGGCGAGGTGGTGCGCGACCACCGGCACCTCGACCCCGAAGACGGGCGTGCGGACCGACGAGCCGACGAGCGAGCGGTAGCGGTCGTCGTCGGGGTGCGCGACGAGCGCGACGCAGGCGGGCAGCAGCTCGGGACGCGTCGTCTCGATCTCGACGACACCCCCGTCGCCGCGGTGGAACGCCACCCGGTGGTACGCGGAGTCCTGCTCGCGGTCC
>JBQCCU010000265.1:0-4097 GCA_051961935.1 Amnibacterium sp.
CTGCTCCTCGGCGGCCTCGAGCGGGCCGTGCTCCTGCCCCTCGAGGGGCCGCCGGTCGGCGCCTCAGCCGCCGTCCGTCACGGCCCGGGGGTGGGCCAGGCGGTAGCTCTCGGTCAGCCGCTCCATCGATACGTGGGTGTAGATCTGCGTGGTGCCGAGGCTCGAGTGGCCGAGGATCGCCTGCACCGCGCGGAGGTCGGCGCCGCCGTCGAGCAGATGGGTCGCGGCGGAGTGCCGGAGGGCGTGCGGGCCGGACGGCCCCGAGCCGGGGACCGCCTCGAGCAGGTGGGAGACGAGGCGGTGGACGCTGCGCGGGCCGATGCGGCCGCCGCGCGTGCCGAGGAACAGGGCGTCCGCCACGGCTTCCCCGCGGGCGGCGAGCGCGGGCCGCCCGCGCTCCAGGTAGGCGGTGAGCGAACGGGCGGCGGGGACGCCGAACGGGACGACGCGCTGCTTGTCGCCCTTGCCGGTGACCCGGACGGTCAGCGCGGAGAGGTCGAGGTCGTCGACGTCCGCGCCGCAGGCCTCCGACACGCGGAGCGCGGAGCCGTAGATCAGCTCGACGATCGCGAGGTCGCGGAGGGCCTCGGGCGCCCCCTCGGCGGCGCGGCCCTCGAGCCCCGCGAACAGCTCCCGCATCTGCTCGCCGCCCACCACCCGCGGCAGCCGTCCCTGCGCCTTCGGCGCTCGCAGGCGCGCCCCGGCGTCCGTCGGTGTGTGGCCGGCGCGCTGCAGCCAGCCGGTGAGGCTGCGCGCCGCGGCCGCGCGGCGCGCGAGCGTGGCCCTGGCGAGGCCTGCGGTGCTCGCCTCCCAGAGCCAGTCCCGGAGCAGCTCGAGGTCGAGGCCCGCGGCCTCGGTGATCCCCCGCGTGCCGGCGAAGCGAACCAGGTCGGCGAGGTCGGAGCCGTAGGAGCCGATCGTGTTGCCGGCGTACCCGCGCTCGTGCTCGAGATGGGCGCGATGCGCCTCGATGGCGTCGGCGAGCAGCACGGCGACCAGGATGCGGCCGATCAGCGCTGCACGTCGACGCCCATGCCGTCGAACACCGCATCGGGGGTGTCGGCGATCAGCTCGGCCGGCTCCGCGGGCAGCAGCGACCAGCCCACCCGTCCGTCGTCGTAGCAGGTGAGGACGCCGACCGAGCGGCCCCCGTCGAGGCCGGCGACGCCGCCGCCCGGGGCACGCAGAGCGATCGTGTAGGCCGTGGCGGGCGCGACGAACACCGGCACCCCGGCGAACAGGCTCGTCGTGGCGTAGTGGAGGTGGCCGCCGAGGACGGCGCGCACGTCCGTGCCCGCGATCACGTCCGCGAGCCGGTCCTGCCCGGTGAGGTGGAGGCGCTGCAGCCCCGTGACCTCGACGGGCACCGGCGGATGGTGGAGGGCGAGCACCGTCCCGTGCTCCGCCGGCTCCCGGCGCACGGTGCGGCGGCGGTCGAGCTGGTCCTCGTCGAGGCCCCCCTCGACGCGGCCCGGGATGGAGGAGTCGAGCAGGATCAGCCGCAGGCCGCCGATGTCGTGGACGGCGTCGATCGGATCGGGCGATGCGGGGAGCCCGAGCAGGTGCCCGCGCATCGCCGCCCGGTCGTCGTGGTTGCCCGGCACGGCCAGCACCGGCAGCCGCGAGGCCGCGAGGGCCGCCGCGGCGGCGGCGTAGGCGCCCGGCTCCCCCTCGTCCGCGACGTCGCCGGTGTGCACGACCACGTCCACGGGCACGCCGCTCGCCTCCAGCGCGGCGAGCGCCGCGGAGAAGGTCTCGCCGGTCGGCACCCGGTCGTGCAGCAGCCCGGAGGCGGTGAAGTGGCTGTCGCTGATGTGGCCGATGCGGTGGGTGGCGACGGGCTCCCGGCTCATGCCGGTCACCCTAGCCAGCGGCTCCGACGGGTCAGCCGGTCGTCTGGGAGTCGATCTTCAGCACGCCGCCCTGCCGGACGAGGCGGAAGGTGTCGCGCTCGACCGTCCTCGTGCCGTCCTTCGCGACGTAGGTCAGGGTCGCCGTGGCGTGGTCGGGGGCGTCACCGCTGACGTGGGAGGCGGTCACGCTCGAGTAGCGGCTCCAGAACGAGTCGAAGTACGCGCGCCCCTGCGCGTGCCCCTGCTGGAAGGAGGGCGTCAGCCGGTTCCAGGCGGCATCGGTGTTCTCCGGCAGGAGCGCGAAGTAGCCGCGGATCGCGCTCGCCAGCTGCCTGCTCGTCGGTGGTCCCGATACGGGCGGCGCCGAAGGCGTGGACGTCGCCGAGGGCGTCGCGCTCGGCGTGGGAGTCGGGGTCGGGGTGGGCGACGGCGTGGACGGGCTGGGGCTCGGGCTCGGCGAGGTGGAGGACGCCGACGGCGACGCGGTGCCCGCCGCGGACGAGTGCGGCCGTGTCGACGGGCTCGGGGTCGGTGCCGGACCGCGGGCCAGCAGCAGTCCGAGGGCTACGAGGCCGGCGAGCACGAGCACGGCGATGGCGGCGATCAGCCAGCCGGCGCCGCGGCGACGGCGCGGGCCCTCGACCGTCCCCTCGTCGGTCGGCTCCGTCGGCTCGGGCGGCGCGGGCGCCTCCGCGAGCGCGACGGGCGCGGCTGACGGCGCGGACACGGACTCGGGAAGGACCGGATCCGATCGCGGTCCCTCCGCCGCTGCGGCGGCCACGGCGCCGGCCGCACCGGCGCGGTGCTCGGGCGTCGCGTCGGCCGGATCCGCCGGCTCGGCCTCGGCGACGGGGTCCGGGTCCGCGACCAGCTCCGGCTGCGCGTCCGTCCCGGGCTCCGGGTCCGCGACCGGCTCGGGCTCCGCCTCGGCAGGGGCGTCCGCCGGCGCCTCGGCTGCGGCGGCCGCCCCGATCCCGGCCGCCGCGGCCGCGACCGGCAGCACAGCGGTCGGGCGGCTGCCGTCGTCGAACGCGGCGGTCTCATCCGGCGTCGTGTCGCGGCCGGGAAGGAGCCGCGTCGTCGGCTCCGACTCGGCGGAGCCCCGCAGCGCCTCCAGCCGGGTCGCGACGTCCCGCATCGAGGGGCGCCTGGCGGGGTCGGCCGCCAGCATCTCGAGCAGCAGCGGGGCGAGCGCGCCGGCGTGCCGCGGGGGCGTGAAGTCCCCCATCGCGACCCGGTGCAGCACCGCGATCGAGTTGGCGTCCGCGCCGAAGGGCGGCGCGCCCTCCACGGCCGCGTGGAGGGTCGAGCCGAGCGAGAAGACGTCCGACGAGAACGAGGACTCGTCGCCGCGGGCGACCTCCGGCGCGAGGTACGCCGGCGTGCCGTGCACGAGGCCGGTCGAGGTGAGGGTGGAGTCACCGAGGGCCCGCGAGATGCCGAAGTCGCTGATCAGCGCGCGGCCGTCCTCGGCGAGGAGCACGTTGCCGGGCTTGACGTCCCGGTGGACGATGCCGAGCTCGTGCGCCGCCGCGAGCGCGGAGGCGATCTGCGCGCCGATCCGCGCCGCCTCGCGCGGCGCGATCGGGCCGTCGTCACGGAGCACCGCGGACAGCGGCGTCGAGGGCACGAACTGCATGACGAGGCACGGCTGCCCGTCCTGCTCGACCGCGTCGAAGACGGGGACGGCGTTCGGATGGTGGAGCCGTGCCGCGATCCGGGCCTCCCGCATCGCCCGGTTCTTCGCGGTCTCGGCCTCCTCCTCGGAGACGCCCGGCTGCGTGCGCAGCTGCTTGACCGCGACGGGCCGCTCGAGCAGCTCGTCCCAGCCCTCCCAGACGACCCCCATGCCGCCGGCGGCGATCACCTTGACGAGGCGGTAGCGCTGGCTGAGGAGTGCGCGGGGCGCTGCCACGGGTCCACTCCCCTCGCTCTGGCTCCGGCGAGCGGCCCGAGCCTAGGACCGCCGCCCACGAACCGCATGGGAGTGTCTCAGGTTCGCGCTCCACGGCGCCAGCCGCCGTCCGGTCCCTGCACGGCCGCGCCCTCGAGCGCGAGGAGGCCGAGCACCGCCGCCGTGTCGGCCACACCGAGGCCCGCGCGCCGCGCGACCTCCACCGTGGAGCGGGCGCGCGGCCCCAGCGCGTCGAGCACCCGCCGCTCCGTCGGATCCGTCGGGACCTCGAGGCCGTCCAGCGGAACGACGGGGTCCGGCTCGGCGACGAGCTCGGCCATGTCCGCGGC
>JBQCCU010000266.1:0-2864 GCA_051961935.1 Amnibacterium sp.
CGGTAGGCCTTCGGGGCATACGGCCCGGTGGCGTACATGCCGCGATAGGTACGCAGATGCTGGGGGTGGGTGCGGGCGAGCCAGTCGAGGTACCACTCCTTCACCCCGGGCTTCAGATGCAGGGCGCTCCAGAGCACGAAGCTCGCGTCGGCCGCCTTGATCGCCGCGAGGGCGCGATCGAGGTGCGCGACGGTGTCCGTGAGGTAGGGCAGCACCGGCATGAGGAACACCCCGCACGGCAGCCCGGCCTCCCGGGCCGCGGCGACCGTCGCGAGCCGAGCCGCCGCGGTCGGCGTGCCCGGCTCCACCTCGTGCTGCAGCTCCTCGTCGAAGACCGCCACGGACATGGCGAGGTCGACGGGCACCTCGTGCGCGAGCCGCGCGAGCAGCGGCAGGTCCCGCCGCAGCAGCGTGCCCTTCGTGAGCACCGAGACGGGCGTGCCGGACGCCGCGAGGGCCTCGAGCACGCCGGGCAGAAGGCGGTACCGCCCTTCGGCCCGCTGGTACGGGTCGGTGTTCGTGCCGAGCGCGACCGGGGTGCGCTGCCACGACGCGCGCCGCAGCTCGGCGGCGAGCACCTCGGCCCCGTTCACCTTGACCACGACCTCGGAGTCGAACGCGCCGGCGTCGGCGAACTCCAGGTAGGCGTGCGTCGGCCGGGCGAAGCAGTAGACGCACGCGTGCGAGCAGCCCCGGTAGGGGTTGATCGTCCAGCCGTACGGCGTGCCCGGCACCGATCCGGGCACCTTGTTCAGCGCCGACTTCGCGAGCACCTCGTAGAAGGTGACGCCCGAGAACTCGGGGGTGCGCACGGTGCGCACGAGGTTGTTCAGGCGCGCGAGGCCCGGCAACGAGCCGGGCGTGGACGCGTCGAGCTGCTGTCCCGACCACCGCATGCCCACATTCGAACACGAGTTCGAAGGAGGGTCAAGTCAGGCGATGAGGCCGAGCGCCCTCGCCGTGACGGCCTGGATCCGCTCGACCGCCGCGGGGTCGTCGGAGAGCAGCCGGCCGAAGCTCGGGACCATCGAGCGCAGCTCGGGCTCCCACGCAGGCATCCGCTCCGGGAAGCAGCGGCGCAGCACGTCGAGCATGATCGAGGTGCTGGTCGAGGCCCCCGGCGAAGCGCCGAGCAGGCCCGCGATCGTGCCGTCCGCACCGGTCACGACCTCGGTGCCGAACTGCAGGACGCCGCCCTTCTTCGCGTCCTTCTTGATGACCTGCGCCCGCTGGCCGGCGATGATCTTGACCCAGTCGCCCTCCCGCGCCTCGGGCACGAAGCCCTGCAGCGCGGCGAACTTCTTCGTGCGCGTCGCGAGCAGCTGCCCGATCAGGTACTTGAGCAGCCCGAGGTTGTCCTTCGCGACGGCGAGCATCGGCACCAGGTTGTGCGGCTTCACCGAGAGCACGAGGTCG
The DNA here is from genome assembly GCA_051961935.1 of Amnibacterium sp. GTDB lineage: Bacteria > Actinomycetota > Actinomycetes > Actinomycetales > Microbacteriaceae > Amnibacterium. The sequence goes on from JBQCCU010000266.1 coordinate 1,417, forward strand.
AGCAGGCTGCCCCGCTTCAGGAAGCGGGGCGAGAACCCGGCGTACGGCCCGAACATGAGCGACGCCTTGCCGTCCACGATCCGGGTGTCGAGGTGCGGGACCGACATGGGCGGCGAGCCGACCTCGGCCTTGCCGTAGACCTTGGCGTGGTGCTTCGCCACGAGCTCGGGGTCGTCCGCCCGCAGGAACTCGCCGCTGATGGGGAACACGCCGTAGCCGCGGGCCTCGGGGATCCCCGACTTCTGCAGCATCTTGAGCGCCCAGCCGCCCGCGCCGACGAACACGAACCGCGCCCGCACCTCGTGCTTCGACATGCCGACGAGCTGCTTCGCGCGCACGCGCCAGAGGCCGTCGGCCTCACGCCTGAGCCCCGTCACCTCGGTGTTGAGCCGCAGCTCCGCACCGTCGGACACGAGGGCGTCCGTGAGCGCGCGGGTGAGCGCGCCGAAGTCGACGTCGGTGCCCTGCTCGGTGCGGGTCGCCGCGATCGGCTCACCCTTGTCGCGACCGAGGACCAGCAGCGGGGCCCACCGGTGGATGACGGCCGGGTCCTCCGTGTACTCCATCCCCGCGAACAGCGGGTTGGCGGTGAGCGCCTCCCAGCGGCGGCGGAGGAAGTCGACGTTCTCCGCACCCCGCACGAACGTCATGTGGGGCGTCGAGTTGATGAAGCCGGTGCCGGCGGGCAGGGCGGCGTTGGTGACGAGCGAGGACCAGAACTCCCGCGACAGCTGCCACTGCTCGTTCACCTTGATGGCGCTCGAGATGTCGATCGTCCCGTCGGGACGCTCGGGCGTGTAGTTCAGCTCGCACAGGGCGGCGTGGCCGGTCCCCGCGTTGTTCCAGGGGTTGCTGCTCTCCTCCGCGACCGCGCCGAGGCGCTCGTAGATGCGGATGGACCAGTCGGGCTCGACCCCGCCCTCGCCGCCCGCTACCCGGCGCAGCTCTCCGGCGGCCAGCAGCAGCGCGTCGGCGTGGCCCGGGCGCTCGCGGCCGACCCGCCCGTGATGCTCATGGACGAGCCCTTCTCGGCCGTCGACCCCGTCGTGCGCGAGCAGCTGCAGAACGAGTTCCTGCGCCTGCAGTCCGAGCTCGGCAAGACCATCCTCTTCGTCACCCACGACATCGACGAGGCGGTCAAGCTCGGCGACCAGGTGGCGGTGCTGCGGGTGGGCGGCGTTCTCGCACAGCTGGACTCGCCGGCGAAGCTGCTCGCCGACCCGGTCGACGACTTCGTCGCCGGCTTCGTCGGGCGTGACCGCGGCTACCGCGCGCTGGCGTTCGCTGCCGCTCCCGAGCTCTCCCTCACCGAGGAGCCGACCGTACGTCTGGGTGCCGGCGCCGCCGAGGTGCGCGCCGTCGGGACGCCGTGGGTGTTGTGTGTCGGCGACGCGGGCGAGCCTGTCGGCTGGGTCCGCGCCGCGGCGGTCGAGTCCGAGGTGACGCTC
>JBQCCU010000267.1:0-4887 GCA_051961935.1 Amnibacterium sp.
GCTGCGCAGCACCTCCCTGGGGAGCCGGCGGATGTCCACCCCGCCGACGCGGACGGCGCCGCCGTCCACGTCGTATAACCGCTCGAGCAGCGCGAGCCTGGTGCTCTTGCCCGCGCCGGACGGCCCGACGAGGGCGGTGCGGGTGCCGCGCGGCACCGCGAAGGAGACGTCGTGCAGCACGTCGATGCGGGTGCCGTCCTCGCCGCGGTACGCGAACGAGACGTGCTCGAACTCGATCGCGGGCGCCGTCGGCGCCGCTGCCGCGTTCGCGGGGCCGGCGAGGCCGGCGTCCGCCGGATCCGCCGCCGTCTCCGTCGGGAGGTCGAGCACCTCGGTGATGCGCCCGAGCGCGCCGAGGGCGGACGCGACGGAGCTCGCGGCCCCGAACGCCTGGCCGAGCGGCATCACGAGCAGGAAGAGGAAGAAGAGGAACGCCGACAGGCTCGCGATGGTGGTGGTGCCCGCCGCGACCTGGAAGCCGCCGACCCCGATCACGACGAGGAACGCGAGGTTCAGCGTGAGGCTCGCCACGGGCACGACGGGGGCGGAGGCGCTCGCGACCCCGAGGCCGGCGGTCCAGGCCTGCTTCGCGACGCCGACGACCGCCTCGGTCTCCCGCTCGGTGGCGCCGGACGCGCGGATGGTGCGCACCGCGCCGATCGACCGCTCGACCTCGGCGGTGAGCCGGCCGACCGCGTCCTGCTGCCGCCGGCTCGCGGTGCGGATGCGCCTGGCGAGGCCGCCGACGACGAGGATCGCGAACAGGATGATGAGGACCGTCAGCCCGAGCAGCACCGGGTCGAACACGAGCATGCCGATCAGCGCGCCCACGAACGTCACCGCGCCGCCCGCGGCGTCGACGAGCCCCTGGGTGAGCACCGCGTAGAGCAGCGTGGTGTCGGTCCCGATGCGGGAGACGAGGTCCCCGGTGCGGCGGCGGTCGAACTCGGCGACGGGCAGCCGGAGCAGGTGGCGGATGAGCCGTTGCCGCGCGGACAGCACGACCGAGGTGCCGGTGCGCTGCAGCAGGTAGTGCTGGATGCCGTTCGTGATCGCGGCGAACGCGACGACCACGGCCATGACCACGATCACGTCGCCGAGGGGCTGGGAGCGCTGCACCCGCTGCACCACCTGCTGGAGCAGCAGCGGCTGCGCGAGCGATGCGAGCGCGCCGAGCACGCTGATGCCGATCACGGCGCCGAGCACACCGCGGTGCTCGCGGAGGTAGGGGAGCAGGTCCGCGAAGCGGGCGCGCGGGCCCGCCTCCGCGCGGGGCCGGCCGAACCGGCGGGTGGAGGTCGCTGTCGTCGTGGTCATCGCTCGTTCGTCGTCATCCGTGCCGCTCTTTCCGCACCGTCGTCCGTGGGGAGGCGCGCCGGAGGGAAGCCGGCGGGCCGACTTTCCAGTATCCGCCTTCCGGCGATGCGGCCCGCTCGGGCGCCGGGACGAGCGACCCGGCGCCCCGGCGGGCGCGACGATCAGGCGTAGTCGCCGAGCCGCCACCGCAGCTGCTGCAGGCGCCGCACGAGCTCGCGCGGCACCCGGTCGCCGAAGCGGGCGAAGAGGCTGTCGATCGCGTCGCACTCGTGCCGCCACCCGGCCGCGTCCACGGTGAGCAGCGCCCGCACGTCGGCGTCGGGCACCTCGAGCCCGGCCAGGTCGAGGTCGTGCCGGTAGGGCAGCAGCCCGATCGGCGACGCGGCGGCGGGCACCTCGTCCTCGAGGCGGCGCACGATCCAGTCGACCACGCGGATGTTGTCGCCGTAGCCCGGCCACAGCCAGTGGCCGTCCTCACCCTTCCGGAACCAGTTCACCCGGAAGACGCGCGGCGCCTTCGCCCCGAGCCGCTCGCCGATGCGCAGCCAGTGCCGCCAGTGCTCCGCCATGTCGTAGCCGCAGAAGGGCAGCATCGCGAAGGGGTCGAACCGCAGCTCGCCGACGGGCCCCTCCGCGGCCGCGGTCTGCTCGCTCGCGATCGTCGCCCCCTGGAAGACCCCGTCGATCCAGTCCGCCGCCTCCGCGACGAGGGGCACGTTGTGGGTGCGGCGGCCGCCGAAGACGACCGCATCGACGGCGACGCCGTCGGGGGAGTCCCAGTCGTCGGCGAGCACCGGGCACTGCGTCGCCGCGACGGTGAACCGGGCGTTCGGATGCGCGGCGGGCCGCCCCGAGTCCGGCGACCACGGCTCCCCCCGCCAGTCGAGCAGGCCGGCCGGCGGCTCCGGCGTCATCCCCTCCCACCACACGTCGCCGTCGGGCGTGAGCGCCACGTTGGTGAAGATCGTGTCGCTGCGCACCGTCGCCATCGCGGCCGGGTTGGTGCCCTCGCCGGTGCCGGGCGCGACGCCGAAGAAGCCCGCCTCCGGGTTGATCGCCCGCAGCCGCCCGTCCGGTCCGGGGCGGAGCCAGGCGATGTCGTCCCCGAGCGTCTCCACCCGCCAGCCGGGCCTTGCCGGCTGCAGCATGGCGAAGTTCGTCTTGCCGCAGGCCGAGGGGAAGGCGGCCGCGAGGTGCACGGCGCGGCCCGACGGCGGGGTGACCCGGATGAGGAGCATGTGCTCGGCCAGCCAGCCCTCGTCCCGCGCCATGACGGAGGCGATCCGCAGCGCGAAGCACTTCTTCGCCAGCAGCGCGTTGCCGCCGTAGCCGGAGCCGTACGACCAGATCTCCCGCGTCTCCGGGAAGTGGGCGATGATCTTCACCGGGTTCGACGGCCACGCGACGTCGGGGATCCGCTTCCCGCGCTCGTCGACGAGCGGCATGCCGACCGAGTGGTCGGCGGGCACCCACGGGGTGAAGCCGTCGATCTCCGCGAGGGCTTCCGCGCCCATCCGCGTCATGAGGCGCATCGACAGCACCGCGTAGGGCGAGTCGGTGATCTGCACGCCGAGCTGCGAGATCGCGCCGCCGACCGGACCCATCGAGAACGGCAGCACGTACATCGTCCGGCCGCGCATCGCGCCGGCGAACCGGTCGGTGAGCTCGGCGCGCATCGCCTCGGGATCGCGCCAGTTGTTCGTGGGGCCCGCGTGCTCCGGCGTGCGCGAGCAGATGAACGTGCGGTCCTCCAACCGGGCCACGTCGCCCTCGTCGCTCCGCGCGAGGAAGCTGTTCGGGCGCAGCGCCGGGTTCAGCCGGAGCAGGGACCCGGCCGTCACCATCGCCTCGGCGAGCCGGTCCGCCTCCTCGACACTGCCGTCGCACCACAGGACGCGATCCGGCCGGGTGAGCGCGGCGATGCCGTCGACCCACTCCTCGAGCGCCTCGCGGCCCTGGAAGCGGATCACGGCCGGAGCGGCGGGCAGTGCGATCATGGCGTCCCCTCGCGAAGATCTCGACGGATTCCACTCTTGCGCGACGGCCGGCCGTCGTACAGGGTGGAGCCGCGGAAAGATCCTGCGATCTTTCCCAAAGGAGAAGGACATGGACGCCCTGCTCGTCGGCCGGCAGATCCGCGCTCGCCGCCGTTCCGCCGGACTCACGCTCGACGAGCTCGGCGGCCGGGTCGGGGTGGCGCCGAGTCGGCTGTCGCTCATCGAGAACGGCCGACGGGAGCCGCGGCTCTCGCAGCTCGCCTCGATCGCCCAGGCGCTCGGCACCGAGGTCGCCGCCCTCCTCGCGGACGAGGCGCCGGACGAGCGGACCGCGCTCGAGGTCGAGCTCGAGCGCTTCCAGCAGGCCCCGCTCTACGCCGCGCTGGGGCTCCCGTCCGTGCCGCCGTCGAGGACGCTGCCGCAGGACGCGCTCGAGGCGCTCGTCGGGCTGCACCGGGAGCTGCGCCGCCGGGCGGAGCGGGCGATCGCGACGCCGGAAGAGGCCCGTCGCGCGAAAACTGAACTCCACCGGCGGAGCCGCGAGCGCGACAACCACCTCCCGGAGATCGAGCGGGCCGCCCAGCAGCTGCTCGCCGTGGTCGGGCACGAGCGCGGGGCGCTCACGCACCGCAGCGTCGGGCTGATGGCGAAGCACCTCGGGTTCTCGATCATCCACGTGAACGACCTGCCGCACTCGACGCGCTCGGTGACCGACCTCGAGAACGGCCGGATCTACCTGCCGCCCGCCTCCATCCCGGGCGGCCACGGGCTCCGCTCCCTCGCGCTGCAGGCGATGGCCCACCGGGTCCTCGGGCACCGCGAGCCGCGCGACTACGCCGAGTTCCTGGAGCAGCGGCTCGAGATCAACGCCTTCGCCGCGGCGTGCCTGATCCCCGAGAAGGCGGGCGTCGAGTTCCTCGCGGCGGCCAAGCAGCGCCGCGACCTCGCCGTGGAGGACTTCCGGGACGCGTTCGGGGTGACCCATGAGGCGGCGGCGCACCGGCTCACCAACCTCGCGACCGTGCACCTCGACCTGCGGCTGCACTTCCTCCGCGTCGGCGGCGAGGGCGCGATCGCCAAGGCGTACGAGAACGACGACCTGCCCCTGCCCGCGGACGTCTCCGGATCCGTCGAGGGGCAGCTCGTGCATCCCGCCTGGGCGGCGCGCGCGGCCTTCGAGCGCACGAACCGGACGACCGAGTTCTACCAGTACACCGACACGCCCGCCGGCACCTTCTGGTGCTCCACGCAGACCGGCACGTCCGCCTCCGAGGAGTTCTCGATCACGATCGGCGTGCGGTTCGCCGATGCGCGGTGGTTCCGCGGCCGGGAGACGACGGAGCGCGCGGACGCCCGCGTCCCCGGCGCACGCCGCGACGGCCTCGACTCGGAGCTCGCGGAGCGGTGGCGGGGCAAGGCGTGGCCGAGCGCGAAGCTGCACGCCCACGTGCTCTCGCCGCTGCCCACCGGCACGTTTCCCGGGGTGGACGACGCGGAGGTCTACCGGTTCCTCGCGTCCCACGCGAGCCGCTGACGGGCCACTTCGGACAGAACGGGCGTCCGATGACGCCCG
>JBQCCU010000268.1:0-4616 GCA_051961935.1 Amnibacterium sp.
ACGGCTACTTCGAGCGCATCGCCGGGCAGGCGATCGTCGGCCCCGACCATCCGCTGCTCGTGGACCGGTTCCTCGACGACGCGGTGGAGATCGACGTCGACGCGCTCTACGACGGCACCGACCTCTGGGTCGGCGGCGTGATGGAGCACATCGAGGAGGCCGGCATCCACTCCGGCGACTCGAGCTGCACCCTGCCGCCGGTGACCCTCGGCCGGGCGGTCGTGGACGAGGTGCGGAAGGCGACGCTCGCGATCGCGCAGGGCGTCGGGGTGCGCGGCCTGCTCAACGTGCAGTTCGCGGTCGCCGCCGGGGTGCTGTACGTGCTGGAGGCCAATCCGCGGGCCTCCCGCACGGTGCCGTTCGTCTCGAAGGCGCTCGGCGTGCAGCTCGCGAAGGCCGCCGCGCTCGTCATGGTCGGCCGGTCCGTCGCCGACCTCGTCGCCGACGGGATGCTGCCGGCGCGGGACGGCGGCGACGTGCCCGCCGACGCCCCGGTCGCCGTCAAGGAGGCGGTGCTGCCGTTCAAGCGGTTCCGTGACCGCTCCGGCGCCGTCATCGACTCCCTGCTCGGCCCGGAGATGCGCTCCACCGGCGAGGTGATGGGCATCGACCGCGACTTCCCCCGCGCCTTCGCGAAGAGCCAGGAGGCCGCGTACGGCGGCCTGCCGCTGTCCGGCACCGTCTTCGTGTCGGTCGCGGACCGGGACAAGCGCTCGGTCGTGCTGTCCGCGCTGCGGCTCAGCCAGGTCGGCTTCACCCTCGTCGCGACGGCGGGCACCGCCGAGATGCTGCACCGCAACGGCATCGAGGCGGGCGTCGTCCGCAAGCTGAGCGAGTCCGGCGAGGTCGGCCCCGACGTCGTCGACCTCATCCGCCGCGGCGAGATCGACGTGATCGTCAACACGCCCTCGGGCCGGTCGGCGCGCGCCGACGGGTACGAGATCCGCGCCGCGGCGGTCGCGGCCGACAAACCCCTGTTCACGACGGTGGCTCAGTTGTCCGCTGCGGTGGCATCACTGGACGCGATTCGGGCAGGATTCGATGTGACCCCCCTGCAGGAGTACGAGCGGCGTCGCACGTCCGCTGCGACCAGGAAGACGAGCTGAGTGAGCGTCCCCACCTTCGCCGAGCGCCTCGGCGCCGCCTTCACCGAGTACGGGCATCTGTGCGTCGGCATCGATCCGCACGAGTACCTGCTCGCGGAGTGGGGCCTGCCCGTCTCCGCGGTCGGCGCGCACGAGTTCGGCCTCCGCGTCGTGGAGGCGTGCGCCGGCCGGGTCGGCATCGTGAAGCCGCAGGTCGCGTTCTACGAGCGGTTCGGCTCCATCGGCTACCGCGTGCTGGAGGACGTGCTCAAGGAAGCGCGCAACGCGGGCCTCGTCGTCATCGCCGACGTGAAGCGCGGCGACCTCGGCTCGACGATCGAGGCGTACGGGCAGGCGTGGCTGACGCCCGGGGCCCCGCTCGAGGCGGACGCGATGACGATCAGCGCCTTCCAGGGCTTCGGCGCGCTGCGCTCGCCGCTCGAGCAGGCCGGCCGGCACGGCAAGGGCCTCTTCGTGCTCGCCGCGACGTCGAACCCGGAGGCGATGGCCGTGCAGACCGCCGTGATCCAGCGGGAGACGCAGGCCGGCAAGTCCGTCGCGGGCGGGCTCGCCCAGCGAGCGGTGAACTGGAACCGCACCCACGCGGAGGGACCGATCGGCAACATCGGCGTCGTGCTCGGCGCGACCGTCGACTTCACCGACTTCGGCATCGACCTCGCGTCGCTCGCCGAGGAGCCCGCCACCCCGATCCTCGCCCCCGGCTTCGGCTACCAGGGCGCCCAGTTCGCCGACGTGAAGCGGTTGTTCGGCGTCGCCGCGGCAGTCACCGTGGTCACCGCGTCCCGCAGCATCCTCGCCTCCGGTCCCGCCGCCCTCGGCGACGCGATCAAGCGGCAGGCCGACCTCCTCGGCGAGGCGATCGCGTGAGGACCGCAGCGTGAACCCGCCCGAGGTCGACCGGCTCGCCGGCTCCCGGGCCGCCGTCGCGGCCAGGCGCGCCCGCGCCGAGGTGAAGCGGCAGGTGTCGTCGGGGGAGCGGAGCGCGAGCGAGGTGCTCTCCACCGCGGCGCGGGACAGCACGCAGCCGGAGGCGACGATGCGGGTGAGCGAGCTCATCGGCAGCATCCCGTGGCTCGGACCCACGCGCACGGCGAAGATCATGCAGGACCTGCGGATCTCCCCGTCGAAGCGCCTCGGCGGCCTCGGGGTGCACCAGTACCAGCGGCTGCACGAGTTCCTGGTGCGCCGGCAGGCGCCGCGGCGCCCCGTCGAGGTCCCGACACGGCCGAGCCGGCTCGTGGTCCTCGCCGGCCCCACCGCCGTCGGCAAGGGCACCGTGGCCGCCTACATCCGGCAGCACCACCCCGACGTGCTGCTGTCGGTGAGCGCGACGACGCGCCCGCCGCGGCCCGGCGAGATCGACGGGGTCAACTACTACTTCCTGACCGACGAGCAGTTCGACCGGATGGTCGAGGCGAACCAGTTCCTCGAGTGGGCGCAGGTGCACAACGCCTACCGGTACGGCACGCCCAGGCAGCCGATCGAGGCCGCCCTGGCCGAGGGGCGCAGCGTGCTGCTCGAGATCGACCTGCAGGGCGCGCGGCAGGTGCGGCGCGCGTTCCCGGAGGCGATTCTCGTCTTCCTCCTGCCCCCGACGTGGGAGGAGCTCGTGCGCCGGCTCGTCGGCCGCGGCACGGAGGACGAGGAGGAGCGGGAGCGCCGCCTCGAGACCGCCAGGTGGGAGCTCGCCGCGCAGGAGGAGTTCGACGCGACGGTCGTGAACACCGACGTCGAGGAGGCGGCCCGCGAGGTCGTAAACTTGATGTCCGTCTGATCCGGCTCCCGGATCCTCCCGGCGCGATCCGCGCCCGCCACGCCGCATCCGGCGATCGCTTCTCACAAGGAGACCCCATGTCCCGCAACCTCGGCATCATCGACCCGCCCATCGACGAGCTGCTCACCAAGGTCGACTCGAAGTACGGCCTCGTGATCTTCGCGAGCAAGCGCGCGCGCCAGATCAACGACTACTACGCCGACCTGCACGAGGGCAGCCTGTTCGACAACGTCGGCCCGCTCGTCGAGTCCTCGATCGACGACAAGCCGCTGTCGGTGGCGCTGCGCGAGATCAACGAGGACAAGCTCCGCATCACGAGCGTCGAGTGAGCCTCGGCGGGCGCGCCGGCTCGCCGGCACCAGCGGCGGCGGTGCGCCCGTGAGGATCGTCGTCGGGATCTCCGGCGGCATCGCCGCCTACAAGGCCGTCGGCGTCGTCCGCGCGCTCGTGCTCGCGGGCCACGACGTCCACGTCGTGCCGACCGCCGCCGCGCTCCGCTTCGTCGGCCGGCCCACCCACGAGGCGAACAGCCGCAACCCGGTCGAGACCGACCACTACGAAGGCGTCGCCGAGGTGCGGCACGTCGCGCTCGGCCAGTCGGCCGACCTGATCGTGATCGCGCCCGCCACCGCGAACACGCTCGCGAAGCTCGCCACCGGCCTCGCCGACGACCTCCTCGGCACGACCGTGCTCGCGAGCCGGGCGCCGCTCGTGATTGCGCCCGCGATGCACACCGAGATGTGGGAGAACGCGGCCACGAAGGCGAACGTCGCCCTGCTCGAGCGCCGCGGCGTGCGGATCGTCGGACCCGCGTCCGGCCAGCTCACCGGCAACGACGCCGGATCCGGGCGGATGGCCGAGCCGCAGGACATCGTGGAGGCGGCCCTCGACGCGGCCGTCCGCGCCAACCCTCAGCTGGACCGCTCCGGCGAGCCGCGCCCGCAGCGACTGGCTGGGAAGCGCGTCGTCATCCCCGCCGGCGGCACCCGTGAGCCCCTCGACCCCGTCCGGTTCCTCGGCAACCGGTCGAGCGGTCGGCAGGGCGTCGCCCTCGCCGAGGCCGCCCGCGACCGCGGAGCCGAGGTCGTGCTCGTCGCGGCGCACCTCGAGGTGCCGGCGCCCGCCGGGGTCGAGGTCGTCCCGGTCCGCACCGCGGAGGAGATGCTCGACGCCGTCCGGCGCGAAGCGGCCGCCGCCGACGTCGTGATCATGGCCGCCGCCGTCGCCGACTGGCGGCCCGCGACCGTCGCCGAGGGCAAGCTGAAGAAGCAGGACGTCGGCGAGTCTCTGCACCTCGACCTCGTGCGCACGCCCGACGTGCTCGCGACCATCGCCGCCGAGCGCTCGCGTCCCGGCCAGGTCGTCGTCGGCTTCGCCGCCGAGACGGAGGCGGACCACGACCGGCTGCTCGCCCTCGGGCGCGCGAAGGTGGCCGCGAAGGGCGCCGACTTCCTCGTCGTCAACGTTGTCGGGCACGACCTCGTCTTCGGCCGCCCCGAGACGGCCGTCACCGTGCTCGACGCCGCCGGCGAGGTCGTCGGTTCGGCGGACGGCGACAAGCGGTCGGTGGCCGACGCCATCCTGGACCTCGTCGTCCCCGCCTGAGCCCGGCCGACCGCTTCCCACCTAACCAGGAGGACCCGTGCCCCCGCTGCGCCTGTTCACGTCCGAGTCCGTGACCCCCGGCCATCCGGACAAGATCTGCGACCAGATCTCGGACAGCGTGCTCGACGCGC
>JBQCCU010000269.1:0-2243 GCA_051961935.1 Amnibacterium sp.
CCAGCCGGATCCCGGCGGCCTTGGCGCGCAGGCTGACCGCCTGCGGACTGATGCCGAGCTCGCGCGCGACGTCCGCCTGCGTCCGCTCGCCGGTGAGCCGGACCGCCACGGCCCAGCCCTCGGGAGAGCGGCGCGCCCGCACCTCGAGCAGCAGGGTGACGAGCGCCTCGACGTCCTCCCCGGACAAGGGTCCCGTCCGCCCCTCGGCCACGAGCACGAAGCGGTGCTGGGCGCGCTTCGCCCCCTCGACCGCGGCGCGTGCCGCGACGAACGCGGCGCCCGTCGCCTCGCGGGTGGTGGCGGGCAACGGCTCCACGACGTCGCCGACCCCGAGCCCGACGCTCCAGCCGTCGCCGCGGGTCAGCTCGAGCACGAGCCCGAGCGCGGCGCCCGAGTCGGCGAGGACGATCTGGAACTCGTCGCCGGCCGTCCGATCGGGGCCGAGCACGAGCGCCGCGCCCCAGGCGTCCGCCAGTCGTGGCAGCAGCGGGCCCACCGCGTCCCCGCGGCTCCGGCTGCCGACCTGGTCGACGGTGAGGACGAACACGCACGCAAGGCTACCGACTTGATCGTGACAGATCAAGCCTGCAGGTTTGACCCAAGGGCGAGCGGGCGCCGCTGCTAGCGTGGCGACGTGCCGACGCAAGCCCTCGCGCGCCAGCGCAACGACGACAGCTTCCCATCGATCTGGGACGAGCTCGTCTGGCGCGGGCTCGTCCACGTGTCCACGGATCCCGCCGAGCTCGCGGAGGCGCTCGCCGCCGGTCCCGTCACGGCGTACTGCGGCTTCGACCCCACGGCGCCGAGCCTCCACCTCGGGCACCTGACGCAGCTGCTCGTGCTCCGGCGCCTCCAGCTCGCCGGGCATCCGCCCATCGGGCTCGTGGGTGGATCGACCGGCCTGATCGGCGACCCGCGCCCGAGCGCCGAGCGCACCCTGAACAGTCGCGAGACCGTCGCGGCCTGGGTGCGCCGCCTCACCGGGCAGGTGGAGCGCTTCCTCGCGTTCGACGGGCCCGCGCCCGCCCGCATGGTGAACAACCTCGACTGGACCGCCGGGCTGTCGGCGATCGACATCCTCCGCGACATCGGCAAGCACTACCGCATCGGCACCATGCTGAAGAAGGACGCCGTCGCGGCGAGGCTCAACTCCGAGGCCGGGATCAGCTACACCGAGTTCAGCTACCAGATCCTGCAGGGGTACGACTTCCTGCAGCTCTACCGGCAGCACGGCTGCACCCTGCAGACGGGTGGCAGCGACCAGTGGGGCAACCTCACGAGCGGCATCGATCTCATCCACCGCGTCGAGGGCGCGTCGGTGCACGCGATCGGCACCCCGCTCATCACGAACAGCGACGGTCGCAAGTTCAGCAAGAGCGAGGGGACGGCCGTCTGGCTCGACCCGGAGGAGACGACCCCGTACGCGTTCTTCCAGTTCTGGCTGAACACCGCCGACGCCGACGTGGTCGCCCGGCTCAAGGTCTTCACCTTCCTGCCCCGGGTCGAGATCGACGAGCTCGCGCGCGCGGTCGAGGAGCGGCCCGGCGCCAGGGAGGCGCAGCGCCGCCTGGCCTGGGAGGTCACCGCCCTCGTCCACGGTGACGACGCCGCCGACGCCGCGCGGGACGCCTCCGCGGCCCTGTTCGGCGGCGGGGAGCTCGCGTCGCTGCCGCCCGCCATGCTCGAGGCCGCGCTCGCCGAGCTGCCGACCGCACCGGGGGAGCCGGGGACGCCGATCGCGTCGCTCCTCGTCGCCACGGGCCTCACGACCTCGGCGGGGGAGTCGCGTCGCGCGATCGCGCAGGGTGGCGTGTACGTCGACAACGAGCGGGTCGCCGACCCCGAGGCGGTGCTCGGCAGCATGCTCCACGGGCGGTTCGCGGTGCTGCGGCGTGGCAAGCGCACCCTCGCGGCCGTCGTCCGCGAGCCCTGAGCCGGCGCGACACGCCCGAGGTGCCCGGCGCGCTTGCACCGCTCCCCGGACGGACGTAACGTATCTCCTCGTTCCCCAAAGGAACGGATGAGCCAGGCTCTCCGACCTCAAGAGGGACGCTCTCCGCTCTCATCGAGATCGACCGGGTAACCGGGCGGGCCGATCGGGTGGAGGACTCGGATCCCCTCCTCGCGAGGGGAAGGCGCCTCAGGCTGCTGGCAGGGATTGCTGGTGGGTGATGTGCGGCCGATCCTTGAGAACTCAACAGCGTGCACAATTGTCAATGCCAAATACCTCGTCGACCGGTTTT
>JBQCCU010000270.1:0-9158 GCA_051961935.1 Amnibacterium sp.
AGCATCTCGGCGAAGTCCGCCGCGTCCACGCCGCCGGCACCCGCGCGGATCGTCACGACCGCGGGCCGCGGGTCGTACTCGCCGTTCAGCAGCGTCTGCACCTCGAGCTCGCCCACCGTCGCCTCGACGCCGACGAGCTCCGACTCGGCCTCGGCGGCGGTCTCCGCGGCGAGCGCCTCGTCCTCCTCCGCGTTCACGAGCTCGATGAGCACCTCGAGGTCGTCGAGCCGTCGCTGCACGCCCGTGATGCGGGCGAGCTCGGTCTGCGCGTGGCTGAGGGCGCTCGTCACCTTCTGGGCGGCGTCGGGGTCGTTCCAGAGGTCGGGGGCGGCGGCCTGATCGCTGAGCGTCGCGATCCGCTTCTTCAGGTCGTCGACACCGACGACGGCGAGCACGTCGCCGAGCGTGGATCGGAGCGTGGCGAGCCGGGCACCGTAGTCGAGTTGCACCATGAGCGCCGCTCAGTCTAGATGTCCGAGTCGCGAGGGCCCGGGCGTCCCCGGCGTAGCCTTGACCCGATGACGCAGACCGAGCCGTTCCGCCTCGGCTCCGTCGCACTCCCGGTCTACCTGCCGTCCCTGCTCTTCGCGACGGGCGAGGGAGCGATCATCCCGATCATCCCGGTCGCCGCCGTGCATCTCGGCGCCTCGCTCGCCCTCGCCGGGCTCATCGCGGCGCTGATCACCGTCGGTCAGCTGATCGGCGACCTCCCGAGCGGCTGGATCGTCGCCCGGATCGGCGAGCGCAACGCGATGCTGTGGTCCGCGGCGGCCGCCCTGCTCGGGCTCGTGATCGCACTGCTGTCGCCGAATCCGATCGTGCTCGCCGTCGGGGTGCTGCTCGTGGGCATCGCGACCGCCTCCTTCGCGCTCGCCCGGCAGGCGTTCATGACCTCGTTCGTCCCGCTCGCCTACCGGGCGCGGGCGCTGTCGCTGCTCGGCGGCATGTTCCGGGCCGGCTACTTCGTCGGCCCGTTCATCGCGGCGGCCGTGATCGGCCTGGCCGGCACCACGCAGGCCGCCTTCTGGATCGACGCGATCGCGTGCTTCGTGGCGGGCGCGGTGCTGCTCGCGCTGCCGGACCCGACCGCCGTGCTCGCCGCGCGGCGCACGGCGGCGATCCGCGCGACGGCGCACCGGCCGCAGGTCGACGCGGTCGGCGAGCCCGCGGCACCGGAACGGGTCGGGCTGTTCCGGACGCTCGTGCAGCACCGCGGCGTGCTCGCCCGGATGGGCACGAACGCGGCGCTCATCGGCGGCCTCCGGTCCAGCCGTCAGGTGATCCTGCCCCTCGTCGCCGTGAGCCTGCACATGCCGGAGAGCTCCATCGCGCTCGTGATCGGCGTGGCGGGCGCGATCGACTTCGCGCTGTTCTTCTCGAGCGGGCAGATCATGGACCGCTTCGGGCGCCTCTGGAGCGCGCTGCCGTCGATGATCGGGCTGGCGCTCGGGCACCTCGCGCTCTTCGCGACGGCGGAGACGCACGCCGCGGTCGCCTGGTTCATCGGCATCGCGATGTTCCTGTCCGTCGCGAACGGCATCGGCAGCGGGATCCTCATGACCTTCGGGGCGGACCTCGCGCCGCGGCACGATCCGGCGCCCTTCCTCGGCGCGTACCGGTTCACCGGGGATGCGGGAAACGCCGCGGCCCCGCTCGTGGTCGCGGGCGTGACCGCCGTCGCCTCGGTCGCGGCCGCGGCGGGGGCGCTCGGGGTGGTCGGGCTGGTCGGGGCGGGGCTCCTGGCGCGCTGGGTGCCGCGCTACATCCCCCGCGCCCGGGCCGCCTGAGCGGGGCCGGCGGCCTGCAACGTTCCGCGATGTGTGGCGCGCATCCGCTAGCGTCCGATCCGTGGACACGGACCGGACGATGCTCGTCGAATGGACCGACCCCGCCGAGGCGCTGCCGCGGTACGCGGACCTCGCCGGCATCGAGTACCTGCGGCGGGTGCGCGGCGGGGAGCTGCCGCCGCCGCCGATCGCGCAGGTGTTCGGGATGCGCTTCGACGTGATCGAGGACGGGCGGTTCAGCGTCAGCTGCGATCCCCGCGAGGCGTTCTTCAACCCGCTCGGCACCGTGCACGGCGGGCTCGCCTGCACGATGCTCGACACCGCGCTCGGCTGCGCGACGCACACGACCCTGCCGGCGGGCACCGCTACACCTCCATCGACATCACGGTGAGCTACCTGCGCCCGGTGCTCCCGTCCGCCGGGCCGCTCACCGCCACCGGCACCGTGGTGAAGCGCGGCCGCCGGGTCGCGTTCGCGGAGGCGGTGCTCACGGACGCCGCGGGCACGGCCTACGCCTCGGCCACCTCCAGCCTCCTCGTGATCGGCCCGAAGGGCTGATCACGGAAGGACGCAGCATCGGCCCGAAGGGCTGATCACCGAAGGACGCAGCATCGGCCGAAGGGCTGATCACGGACGGACCGGTGGACCGAC
This sequence comes from Amnibacterium sp., assembly GCA_051961935.1. GTDB lineage: Bacteria > Actinomycetota > Actinomycetes > Actinomycetales > Microbacteriaceae > Amnibacterium. The sequence continues at coordinate 2,439 of JBQCCU010000270.1, forward strand.
CCCGGGACCTGAGTCACCGGAACCGTGCCGCGGCGCTCGAGGTCACCGTGACCGGCAGCGCCAGCGGCAGCAGCGGCCCGGCGATCGGCGGCCGCCAGGTCGCCGTGAGGCGGACGAGCGCCGAGGTGCCGTCGGGTGTCCGCGCCTCCTCCAGCCGGAGGTCGGCGAGGCCCGCCGTGTCGGCCGCCCCGAGGTAGTCGGCGGCGACCGCCCGCACCTCCTCGTCGCGCAGCACGGGCACCACGCCCCCGGCCTCGACACGCGCCTCCGCCACCCGGAACGACTCGGCCGCGGCGAGCGCCGCGCCGTCGGCGACCGTGAGCAGCCGGAGCCGTTCGAGGTGCAGCGAGGTGGCCGCCGCCGCGACGACCGCGAACCCGGCGGCGACCGCGAGGAACACGAGGATCAGCGGGAGCGTGGAGCCCTCCTCCGCATCCGCCGTCACCGCGCCCCCTCGAACATCGACACCCGCTGCACCGCGTGCGCCTCCACCGGCACGGCCCCCGGCGTGCCGACGTGCAGCGCAGGCGGCAGGAGCGGCAGCGCGACCGCGACCCGCACCGTGACGGCGACCGTGCCGCGCGGGGTGAGGCAGTCGGCGGGATCGGGGGCGCAGCGCACGACCCCGGCGGCCGCGGACGCCGGGATCCGCCAGTCGGCGAGCCCCACCCGCACCGCCGCGGCGGCGGCCAGGCGCCCGTCCGCGTCGGTGGGCGCGAGCACGAGCATCCGGGCGGCCTGCCTGGCGGCGCCCTCGGCGGCGAACGCGGCGCCCTGGAGCGCGGCGAGCACGAGCACGAGGTAGACGACCGGGACGATCAGCAGCACCCCGAGGGTCAGGAACTCGACCGCGGCCGAGCCCGACTCCCGGTCACGGACCGGGTTCGATCGCCGCATGACCGGACACCTCGAGCGCGCCGGCGGGCCCGAGCAGGCCGAGCACCGGCAGCGGCGCGCGGACGGTGACGACGGCGACCGGGGCGCCGCCCTCGCCGGCCGTGCCCGCGACCACGTCGCGCGCGTAGTCGGGGCCGAGCGCGACCGTGAGGACCTGACGCGTCCGCGCGGCGCCTGCGCCGGGCTCCCCCTCGATGGCCGCCCATCTCGCCCCTTCCGCCGCGGCGTCGAGGGCGGTGTTGCGGACGTAGAGCACCGCGCCGACCTGCAGCACGCCGAGCACGAGCGCGACGAGCAGCACCCCGACGAGCACGAACTCCACCGGCGCGGAGCCGCGCTCGGCGAGCGGGCTCATATGCCGGAGACGCTCGAGATCGCCTGCTGGAACAGGTTCGTGAGCGCGGGGCCCGCGACGCCCCAGAGCAGCACGACGAGCCCGGCGGTCATCAGGGTGACGAGCACCCAGCCGGGCACATCGCCGCGCTCGGCATCGTCGAGCTCGGCGGGAAGGACGGTTCGCGACGGCGTCATGACGGCTCCTCGGGGACGGATGCGGCCATCCTGCGGCCCACGCGGCAGCCGCGCAGGAGTTGTCCACAGCCCTGCCGCGCGAGGGTCAGGTGCAGGCGAGCGGGAACGGCATCGTGCGGCCGACCGGCCCGCTGTTGCGGCAGAACTGCAGCCCCTGGGCGCGGAGGTCGGCGATGATGCCGGGCACCGCGTCGGGGTAGTTGGTGAACAGGTGACCGAGGATCACCCCGCTCACCTTCGCCGACCGGGGTGCGCTGCGGATCCGGGACCGGATGCTCGCGACGCTGCGGCGGCTGCCGTTCACGTACTCCCAGTCGCGCGGGTCGACGGTCCAGGTGCAGAGCCGGTAGCCGAGGCCCGACGCGACGCCGATGATGCGGCTGCTGTAGGCGCCGCCGGGCGGCCGCAGCCGGTCGGCGGCGATGCCGTGCGTGATCTCCCACGTGACGCCGGCGTTCGAGAGGGTGGTGAGGTCCTTGTGGCCCCACGTGTGGTTGCCCACCCATTGCCCCCGCTGCCGGAGCGTCGAGACGATGATCGGGTACCGGCTCGCGAACTCGTTGACGAGGAAGAACGCGGCCCGGATCCCCTTCGACTTCAGATACGCGGCCATCCGCGTCGCCCGGTACGGATCGCCGTAGGCCCAGTCGTCGAAGGTGAGCAGCACCCGGCCGCTGGTGTTCCCGCAGCGGGCGATGGAGTAGGTCGCGGCCGCCGGCACGACTGCCGCCGCGACGGGGGCGATCCGTGCCGGAGGCGCCCCGGCGGCCTCCGGCGAGAGGCCGAGGACGGCTCCCACCACCGCGACCGCCGCGATGCGCAGCGCGACCCTCCGCCACATGACGTCCCCCCGCCCGAGGAGGCCGTGCGGGTCCTCCCCGCGCCCCCGGTCCCCCGCATCCGGACGATGCCCCCGTCCGCGATGGCGCTCCAGAGCCGAAGGTCCCCGCCGCGCGGCATCGTGCTCGATACGGTGCAGGCATGACGGCAACGGCGACCGGGCCCGTCGTCCTCGTCGACGGGTTCCGGATGGAGTTCGGCCGGACCACCGTGATCCGCGACCTCTCGTTCGAGATCCGGCGCGGCGAGACGTTCGGGTTCCTCGGCAGCAACGGATCGGGCAAGACGACCACGATCCGCGCGCTGCTCGGCATCTATCCGCCCACGGCCGGGCGGCTCCTCGTGGACGGGCGGCCGTTCCGCCCCGAGAACGGGGACCGGCTCGGCTACCTGCCCGAGGAGCGCGGCCTCTACAAGCGGGAGTCGGTGCTCGACGTGATGACGTACTTCGGCAGGCTGAAGGGGCTGTCGGCGCAGCGCACGCGGACGTGGTCCACCGAGTACCTCGAGCGGGTCGGCCTCGGCGACAAGGGCGGCGTGCGGCTGGACCGGCTCTCGTCCGGCCAGCAGCAGAAGGTGCAGCTGGGCGTGACGATCATGAACGACCCCGAGCTGCTCATCCTCGACGAGCCGACGAAGGGCTTCGACCCGGTCAACCGACGGCTGCTGATGGACATCATCGAGGACCAGAAGAAGGCGGGCGCGACGGTGATGATGGTGACCCACCAGATGGAGGAGGTCGAGCGCCTCTGCGACCGCGTGATCCTGCTGAAGGACGGCACCGCCCGGGCCTACGGCACCGTCACCGAGGTGCAGGAGCAGTTCGGCGGCACCGTCCTCGAGATCGACCACGACGGCGCCGTCCCGCCGAACGACGCCTACCGGATCCTGTCGGACGCGAACGGCCGCGCGGTGCTCGACCTCGTCCCCGGCACCGATGCCGCGGCGCTGCTGCGGGAGCTCGTCGACGGCGGCCTGCGGATCAGCCGGTTCACGCCCACGCGCCGGTCGCTGGACGAGATCTTCCTCGAGGTCTACGGCGAGGACGAGGAGCGCTGAGATGGCCCGTCACAACCTCCGCACCGTCATCGGGTTCGAGTTCACCCGCACCGTCTCGCGGCGCCGGTTCTGGATCGCGACCCTCTTCGTGCCCGCCCTCCTCGTCGTGGTCGCGCTGCTCGTCACCGTGTCGAACAGCTCGACGCGCGCGAGCAGCGACGCCCTGAGGAACGCGCGCTTCACGTTCGCCTACACCGACGCCTCCGGCATCGTCGATCCCGCGGTGGCGCAGCGGATCGGGGGCCGGGTCGCGACCGACCCGGCGGCGGCGCTCGCCGACGTGAAGGCCGGGCGGCTCGCCGCCTTCTTCGCCTATCCCGCGCATCCGGCCACCGAGACGACGCGGGTCTACGGCGTGGACAAGGGCGTCTTCACGAACGGCCGCTACTCCTCCGTCGCGGAGCAGCTGCTCCGGGTCAGCGCGACCGAGCGGATCGGCTCCCCGCAGCTGTCGGGGATCGCCTCCTCTGGCATCCGCACCGACACGACCACGTACCAGGGCGGGCGGGAGGCCGGCGGGTTCGGAGCCGTGCTGCCCGCGCTGCTCTACCTCGTGCTCTTCTACATCCTGATCGTGCTGCTCGGGAACCAGATGCTCGGCTCGCTGCTCGAGGAGAAGGAGAACCGGGTCACGGAGATGATCCTGACGACGATCGACCCCAACGACCTGATCCTCGGCAAGGTGGTCTCGCTGTTCCTGATCGGCCTCGTGCAGATCCTCGTGTTCGCCGTGCCGCTGGCGATCGGCTACACCTTCTTCCGAAGCGCGCTGAACATCCCCGACCTCGGGCTGAACGGCCTGCAGCTCGATCCGGAGCGGATGATCGTGGGCGCCCTGCTGCTGCTCGGCGGCTTCGCGCTGTTCGTCGGCACCCTGGTCGCGCTCGGCGCGGCGATGCCCACCGTGAAGGACGCGGGGCCGATCTTCGGCGGCCTGATGGTGCTGATCTTCGTGCCCTTCTACATCATCACCCTCATCGTCAGCGACCCGTCCGCGCCGCTCGTGCAGCTGTTCACCTACTTCCCGTACTCGGCCCCGATCACGGCGATGCTGCGGAACGCGTTCGGCACCCTCCCGCTCTGGCAGGGGCTCGTGGTCGTCGTGGAGCTCTTCGCCCTGGCGGCGATCGTCCTGCGGGTCGCGGCGCAGATCTTCCGGTACGGCGCCATCGAGTACAGCCGCAAGGTGGATCTGCGGACGGCGCTCTCGGTGCGCAGGGGCGGCCGGACGCAGCCTCGGGTGAGCGGGCCCGGAGTACGGTGACGCAGGTGCCGACCCGCCCGCCCCGACTCGGAGTCGCCCTCCTGCTGCTCGGCGTGCTCACGCTCGTCGTCGGCGTCATCGCCCAGCTCGCGGTGACCGACGGCCTCGCCGAGGTGATCTGGGTGCTCGTCAGCATCCTCGGCGCCGTGATCGTCGTGATCGGCGTGGTCGTGCTCGTGCGGGCGAGCGCCAGGGCGCGGCCCCCGGAGGACTGAGCCGGGCTCAGCCGGCCCGCAGCCCGGCGACCAGGGTCGCGAGGGTCTCCGCGGCGATCGGGTAGCTCGCGCTGAAGGACAGCCGCGTCACGACCCCCTCGAACCGCGCCCGCAGCTCGCGCGCCACCTCGGCGGCGGAGCCGACGGCGGCGAACGTCGTGAGCACGTCGTCCGGCACGAGGTCCCCCATCGCCGTCCAGTCGCCGCGCCGGGACGCCTGATGGAGCTGCTCGTGCAGCGCCGTCCAGCCGTGGGCCTCGAGCACCGGCAGGTACGCGGGGGTGCTGCCGTAGAAGGCGATCTGCGCCCGGGTGGCGCGGATGGCCGCATCCAGCGAGGCGGCGTCGTCGCCGACCGCGATGAGCGCGGGCAGCGCCACCCCGACCTCGCGCACGTCGCGGCCGGCCCGCTCCGCGCCGCGGGCGAGGGCGGGCAGGCTCACCTCGGTGAGGTAGCGGGGCGTCGTGAAGCTGTGGGCGTGCAACCCGTCGCCGACCTCGCCCGCGACCTCCGTCATCCGCTCCCCGACCGCCGCGACCCACACGGGCGGCGGTCCCGACGGCAGCGGGGGCGGGCTGAAGAACGGCGTCATCAGGGTGTGCGTGTAGAACTCGCCCCGGAAGCGCAGCGGCTCCCCGGTCTGCCAGGTCGCCCAGATCGCGCGCACGGCGCGCACGAACTCCGCCATCCGGGCCGCGGGCCGCCCCCACGGCATGGAGAAGCGGCGCTCGATGTGCGGCTGCACCTGGGAGCCGAGCCCGAGCAGGAAGCGGCCGTCCGAGATCTCCTGCAGGTCGAAGGCGCTCTGCGCGACGGTCATCGGGTTGCGTGCGAAGGCGATCGCCACGATGGTGAGCAGCTCGATCCGCTGCGTCTCGCGGGCGGCGAGCGCCAGGGCGAGGAACGGGTCGTGCCGCGTCTCCGTCGCTCCGACGCCGTCGAACCCCTCGGCCTCGGCCTCCGCCGCGCGCCGGGCGAGGCCCCGGGGGTCGATCCCGACGTCGCCACCGACGTCGAGGCGGAAGGGGGCGGCGGCATCGGCGGAGGGCACGCCCCATTCTCGCGCCGGCGCTCCGGCAGGGCACGATGGGAGGGACGAGGAGGAGGTACCGGCATGGCGGTCCCGATCGAGGAGACGTTGCCGCAGCCCGAGCGCGGGGCCGCGCCGTCGGACTGGGTGGCCGAGAACCTGGCGGAGCTCGAGGAGATGAACGGGGACAGCCCGGCGGCGGTGGCGGCGGATGCACAGGGCGGCATCCACTTGGAGTTCGCCTTCGAGGTGCAGAACCAGGACCTCGCCGACGAGCTCGCCGAGTACCTCGAGACCGAGGGCGACTACGACGTCGAGGTGAAGGCGCCGGAGACCGAGACCGACGAGTGGGCGGTGACCGGCACGACGCCCGAGGTGACGGTCACCGCCGAAGGCCTCGAGTCGTGGGTGCGGACGATGCTCGTCGCCGGCTTCGCGCACGGCGAGAGCCGCCTCGACGGCTGGAGCGCGCTCTTCGACTGAGTGGCCACCGCAGGCCGTGCCGCTGCACGCCTTCGGGACGGTTGTACGGCGGCGAGCGCGGACAAGCGTCCCGAACGCATGCACGGGCGCTCAGAGGCGGGTCTGCAGCACCACGATCCCCGGCCAGACGGCGAACGCGACCGTCACCGGCAGGATGAGGAACACGAGCGGCACGAGCATCGCCACCTCCTTCTTCCCGGCGCTCTCGAGCATCGCCCGGCGCGCCGCCTCGCGCGCGTCGGCGGCCTGCACGCGCAGCAGCTCGGCGAGCGGCGCACCGCGCTCGAGCGCCGCGCCGATGTGGCCGAGGCAGCGGGTGAGTGCGGGGACGGCGAGGTCGTCGCCGAGGCGCGCGAGGGCCGTCGCCAGCGGCACCCCCACGCCGGTCTCGGCGACCACGC
>JBQCCU010000271.1:0-4616 GCA_051961935.1 Amnibacterium sp.
TGACGCCGCCGGTGGTGAAGGCGAGCACCGCGTGCACCACGGTGAAGAGTGCGAAGTAGGCGCCGCGGCCACCGAGCAGGGACAGCAGCACCCGGCCCCAGAGGCCGTTCGGCAGATGCCAGGCGGGCTCGATCACGTTCCGCCGCCCGGCCGCCAACGCAGCTGCACGCGGGTGCCGACCCCCGGGGTGGAGACGACGACCCCCGATCCGCCGGGCAGATCCTCCATCCGGCCCCGGATGCTCTCGGAGATCCCGAGGCGCGCCTGCGGCACCCGCGTCGGGTCGAAGCCGACCCCGTCGTCGAGCACGTCCACGCGCACGCCGTCCTCGCCCACGTGCACGTGCACGGTCCGGTTGGTGGCGTTGGCGTGCAGCAGCGAGTTGCGGAGCGCCTCCTCCGTCGCGGCGGTGAGCGCCTCGACCGCCGGAGGGGGGATCAGCACGTCACTGTGGACCTCGTAGCCGAACACGGCCTCGGGAGCCAGCTCGGTGGTCGTCGCCTGGATCGACCAGGCGAAGCCCTCGCCGTCGAGGGGGCTCCCCGTCTCCCCGTGGTCGGCGAGCAGGGCCTGGAGCTCGGCGAGGGCGCGCGCCGCATCCGCCCGCCGCAGCGTCTCGCTGCCGGGCACGGGCCGCGCGGCGGCGAGCAGGGTCGCGAGCACCCGGTCGTGCACGAGCGCGTTGATCCGGCCGCGCTCGCGGTCCCGCGCCGCGTCGGCGGCCGTGCTCGCGGCGGCCTCGACGGCGGCGGACTCCGCGAGGTCCGCGGCGCGGGCGCTGCGGAAGGTCATGACGCCGAGGGCGAGGAAGGTGATGCAGAACAGGAAGACGTAGAGCCCGTTCTGCACGCCGGTCAGCAGGTCGTGCCCGGGCGTGACGGCCCAGCGGTCGACCACGGTGAGGCACGCGGTGCAGAGGGCGATGAGCGCCGCCCAGGCGGGCCGGACGGCGAGGAGGGAGACGATCGCGCCGAGCGCGATCACGTCGTCGAGCCACGGCGCCCGGCCGCTCGGCAGCACGGCGCCGCACACGAGCGGGAGGCTCGCCTGGGCGAGCAGGGCGCTCGCGGCGCTCACCGCGGCCAGCGCGCGGATCACGGCGAGCGGCACGAAGAAGGCGACCAGCCCCATGACGACGGGGGCGAGCACCACGCCTGCGAGCGCGGCGAGCGACCACCACATCGGGTAGTAGTGCAGCTGGGCCTGGAGGTCGGGAACGGCGAGCAGGCCGAAGACCACGGCGCCGGGGAGGAACCCGAACGCCGTGACCCGCTGCACGCGCTCCTCGCCGGTGCGGTCGGCGAGGGGACGCAGCAGCCGGATCTGCCGCGGGAGGACGGGCCGGGCGCCGTGCGGCCCCTCGGCCGCGGCGGTCACTGCTCGTTCGGCGCGGGCAGGAACCCGTCCTCGACGGCCCGCTTGTACAGGTCCACCTTGGTGACCGCGGGGCGGCCGGCGCGGGCGTACTTCGCGCGGATGCGCCGCACGTAGTCCTCGATGGTGCTCACCGCGATGCCGGCCTCCTCCGCCACCGTCTGGGCGGTGTTGCCGTTCGCGAAGAGGGCGAGCATCCGCTGCTCCTGCCGGCTCAGCTTCGCGTCCGAGATGAGCGGGTCGTTCTCCACGGTCGAGGCCCACTCGGCGGTCATCACCGGCTGGCCGTACGCGGCGCGCAGCAGGGCGCTCGTCAGCGCCGCCAGCGGCTCGCTCTTGCGCACGATGCCGAGCACGGGGGTGCGGGCCACCGCGCGGAGCAGGTACGGGCTCTCGCCGCTCGTGAAGGCGATCACGTTGCAGCCCGCCGAGACGAGGCGCTCCACGTTGTTCGCGGGGGAGGAGCCGTCCGCCAGCCGCAGGTCGAGCACGACGAGGTGCAGGCGGCCGGCGGCGCGGGCGAACAGGCCGTCGACCGTCGGGGCGGAGGCGACGAGCTCGAGCTCCCGCGTCGAGCGCAGCGCTGCACGGACGGCGGTGGCGATGACCTCGTGGTCATCGACGAGGCCGACTCGGAGTGGGGAGATGGACGAGGACGACAATCGGGCTCCTTGCCCTCGGGGAGAAGGGGGCGGTGGTTTCGAAGGGTACTCACGGCGAGTCGCCATTCCTGACCGCAGAATCAGCACTTTGCGGTTATCGGATAGCCGATGCGCGCAGCATGCGTGCGTGGTGCCCCTGGATTCCAGGGCGTCGGTTGCGTGCCCCGCGCAGGGGGAGCGGCGTCCACCCGCACCGCGGCGACGCAACGCCGGGCTCGCGACGGGTCCGCGCTCAGCTCTTCCCAAGCCACCCGTGCCGATCCGATAACGAACCCCGGCGTGTCGTGCGCGGGACGCCCGCGGAGGTCCCACGCTTATGGCGTCGGCACGGCGACCGGGGTGGGACCGGTCCGCGCGCCGGCGCGAGGAGGCGGGGATGCCGGCTCGGATGCGGGACGCCATCGTCGTCCTGGTGCTGCTCGTCGCCGGCTTCGGCGCCCTGCTGGCCTGGCATCCGCTCGGCCGGGTGCCCGCCCTGCTCGTGGCGCTCGCCGGCCTGCTGATCGCGGCGGGCGTCTACCGGGCCCGCGGTCCGGCGTTCCCGCTGCTCGGGGAGCGCACGCTCCCGCCGGAGCCGGAGGACGCGGATCCGGCGGACGAGGCGGCTAGTACGCCCCGTCCCTCCTGAGCACCGCGCGGACGGTCTTCAGCAGGATGACGAAGTCGGTCGTCACCGACCAGTTCTCCACGTAGTAGAGGTCGAGCTTCACGCTCTCCTCCCACGACAGGTTGGACCGGCCGCTCACCTGCCAGAGCCCGGTGATGCCCGGCTTGATCAGCAGGCGGCGGTTCACGCGGCCCTCGTAGGCCGCGACCTCGCGCGGGAGCGGGGGACGCGGCCCGATGAGGCTCATGCTCCCGTTCAGCACGTTGAGCAGCTGGGGCAGCTCGTCGAGGGAGTAGCGGCGGATGAAGGCGCCCACGCGCGTGACCCGCGGGTCCTCCTTCATCTTGAACAGGAGCCCGGCACCCTCGTTCCGGCGCTGCAGCTCGGTCAGGCGCGCCTCGGCATCGACGACCATGCTGCGGAACTTGAACATCGTGAACCGCTCGCCGGCGAGGCCGATCCGCTCCTGACGGAACAGCACGGGGCCGGGGGAGTCGAGCCGGACGGCGAGTGCGACCGCCCCGAGCACGGGGGAGAGCAGCAGGAATGCGAGGCCCGCGAGCACGAGGTCGATGCCGCGCTTGATCGTGTGGTTGACGCCCGCGTACTGCGGGAGGTCCACGTGCAGCATCGGCAGGCCCTCGACCGGCCGCATGTGGATGCGCGGCCCGGCGACGTCGGTGAGCCGCGAGACGAGGATCAGCTCCGTCTTCGAGTTCTCGAGCTGCCAGCCGAGGTCCTGGACCTGCGCGCGGCCGCCCGGCAGCTCCCCGGCGACGATGACGGCGCGGACCTGGGTCGCGCGCACCGTCTCGGCGAGGTGGGCGAACGGCACGAGGGGCACCTCGGCGCCGTCCACGACCGGCTCCCCTCGCGTGGATCCGTCGGTGAAGGCGACGCCCGACGGCCGGTAGCCGGCCTGGTGGCGGCGGAGCAGCTCCCGGGTGACCCGGGTGGCGTCGGCGTGGTTGCCGACCACGATGGCGTTCGTCAGGCAGAGGCCCTCGCGGCGGCGGGCGATCAGCCAGGAGCGCCAGAAGAACCGCTCGGCGAGCAGGGCGACGAGGCCGACGGGCAGGGCGATCAGCAGGTAGCCGCGGGAGACGTCGAGCTTGAGGAGCACGTCGAGCACCGCGTAGATCCCGAAGGTCGCGAACGTCGCCTTCGCCACTCGCTGGAACTCGGTGCTCCCGGCCCCGAGGTGGCGAACCTCGCGGGACCGGACCGCGAGCAGCGTCACGATCCACACGAGGCCGAGCAGGATCCCGACGAGCACGTTGGGGTCGAGGGTGCGCAAGGCGTGCAGCGGGGACCGGTCGAACCGCGTGGCGTAGGCGAACAGGAGGCTCGCGGCGATCACCGCGGCGTCGGTGGCGAGGAGGGCGAGGCGGTAGCCGGTGCGCCAGCCGACGGCGCGGACCGGTACGGCGAGATCGATGGTCGGGGCTGCGAACGGGGGGCGGGGCAACCCACCGTCGGCGAGACGGTCGCCGAGAGCTCCTGAATCCATGGTTCCTTCGTCACTCGTCGCCGGGGGGCGTGGCAAGGGAGCCCGGTAGGGGACCGCGGCTCGAGAGCACCATCGTGTGCGGGGGCCGGTGGGGGCCGCAACCGGGAAGTCGGGGGTTTTTCCCGCGCATCGCTGGCTTGTTACCCGATTGTAATTCGCATGCCCCGACGGGCAAGAGGCAGCGGCGGGTCCGCATAGAGGACTTCGGCCCTACCGACCGGGCGCGAGCCGGCGCACCGGCGCACTGCCCTACCGTGTCGAGCATGGACACCACGCCCGTGCGCCCGCGACTCGTCGCCTTCGACCTCGACGACACGCTCGCCCCGTCGAAGGCGCCGCTGCCCGACGAGGTCCGCGACGCGCTGCTCGCGCTGCTCGCGGTCACCCAGGTCTGCGTCATCTCCGGCGGCCGCATCGAGCAGTTCGAGGCCCAGGTCGTGTCGCGGCTGGGGGAGCTCCCGGA
>JBQCCU010000272.1:0-2000 GCA_051961935.1 Amnibacterium sp.
CGTCCCAGCCCTGCAGCGAGTTGTAGCTGAGCAGCGCGTCGTCGAGCGCAGCCACCCCGGAGACGCCGAGCCGCGCGGGCGCGCGCGCCCCCTCCTCCGTCAGGGTCGCCGCCCAGGCGCCGTTGCCCCGCGAGGCCCACCAGCGGCGGCGCAGCGCCGGCGCCGACACGACGCCGAGCACCGGCTCGCCGTCCACCGCGAGGGCGATGAGCGTCGCCCAGATCGGCAGGCCCCGGAGGAAGTTCGTCGTGCCGTCGATCGGGTCGATGATCCACTGGCGGCCGGGGAGCGGCTCCCCGCCGTACTCCTCGCCGAGCACGCCGTCGTCCCGGCGGGCGTCGGCGAGCGCCGCGCGCAGGGCCTGCTCGATCGCCTGGTCCGCGTCGGTGACCGGCGTGCGGTCGGGCTTCGTCGTGATCCTGAGGTCCGCCGAGCGGAACCGGTCGGCCGCGAGCACGTGCGCCATGTCCGCGAGGTCCAGGGCGAGCTGGAGGTCGTCGAAGAGCGCGGGCGCCACGGGGCCAGCCTAGGCGGGCGGGTCCTCGTCCTCCGCGCCGGTCACCCGGCCGCCGCGGGCCTCGAGGAGACGCTGCAGCGACTCGAGGCGTCGCCTGCCCGCGTCCCCGAGCTCGCCGCCCGCGACCCGGTCGACGATCTCCCAGTCGTGCGCATCCGCGAGCGGGATGCCGTCCGGCGGATCGGGCACGGGCCGGCTGCGTGCCGCGAAGGACGTGAGGATGCTCGCGGGATCGACGTGGCCGAGCCCGAAGGAGCGGACCCCCGGGGTGTCGATGATCCAGCCGTCCGGGGGCGCGCCGGCCGCGAGGTCCGCCTCGGTCGCGCGGACCCGCAGGGAGACGCTCGACGAGGACGTGTGGCGCCCGCGACCGGTGACCGCGTTCACCGCGCCGGTCGCGCGGCCCGCGTCGGGCACGAGGGCGTTCACCACGGTCGACTTGCCGACGCCCGAGTGGCCGACGGCGACGGTGGTGCGGCCGAGGAGCCGGCGGCGCAGCGGGGTGAGGTCCGCGCCCCGCTCGGTGGTGAGGATCGCGAGGTCGAGCGGGGCGAACTCGGCGAGCAGGTCGGCGGGGTCGGCGAGGTCCGTCTTGGTCACGAGCAGCACCGCGTCGAGCCCGGCGTCGAACGCCGCGACGAGGTAGCGGTCGATCAGGGCCGGGCGCGGCTCGGGGTTCGCCGCCGCGACCACCATGAGCAGCTGATCCGCGTTCGCGACGATCACGCGCTCGACCTCGTCCGTGTCGTCGGCGCTCCGCCGGAGGACCGTGCGGCGCGGCTCGATGCGGACGATGCGGGCGAGCGCGCCGGCCTGACCCGAGAGGTCGCCGACCACCTCGACGGCGTCCCCGGTCACGACGCCCGTGCGGCCGAGCTCGCGTGCCCGCGTGGCCTGCACCTCCCGCTCGTCGGCGGTGCCCTCGCCGAGGAGCACCTGCATGCGGCCGCGATCCACGGTGAGCACGCGGCCCGGCACCGCCGACTCGTGCGCCGGCCGCTGCTTCGTGCGGGGGCGAGAGCCGCGCGGGTTCGGCCGCACGCGGACGTCGGACTCGTCGTACTCCTCGTACGGGCCCTCCTCGTCCGACAGCCAGCTCATCCGAGCATCCGCCCCCAGCGGTCGGGGAAGTCGGGCATCGTCTTGCCGGTCGAGGCGATGTCGTCGACGACGAGGCCGGGCACGGCGAGGCCGAGCAGGGCGCCCGTCGTGGCCATCCGGTGATCCGCGTAGGCGCGCCAGGGCCGCGTCGCCGCGAGCGGACCGGGCGTGACGACGAGCCCGTCGTCCGTCTCCTCGGTCGCGGCGCCGACCGCGGTGAGCTCGGTCGCGAGGGCGGCGAGCCGGTCGGTTTCGTGGCCGCGGAGATGTCCGATGCCGCGGAACGTGCTGGGGCCGTCGGCGAAGGCGGCGAGGCCGACGAGGGTGGGCGCGAGCTCGCCGCCCTCGGCGAGGTCGAGATCGACCGGCGGAAGGGGGCGCT
>JBQCCU010000273.1:0-3209 GCA_051961935.1 Amnibacterium sp.
ACGATCACCGTCGCCCCGCCGACGTCCTTCGCGAGCGCGGCCCGCAGGCGCGCATCCGTCGCCGTGTCGAGCGCGGAGAACGCGTCGTCGAACACGTAGATCTCGGGCCGCTTGACGAGCGCCCGCGCGATGGCGAGCCGCTGCCGCTGGCCGCCGGAGACGTTCGTGCCGCCCTGCGCGATCTCGGACTCGAGGCCGTCGGGCATGGCCCGCACGAAGTCCGCGGCCTGCGCCGTCTCCAGGGCGGCCCACAGCTGCTCGTCGGTGGCGTCGGGGTCCCCGTAGCGGAGGTTCGACGCGATCGTGCCGCTGAACAGGTAGGCGCGCTGCGGCACGAGCCCGATGCGCGACCAGAGGTCGTCCGGGTCGAGGTCGCGCACGTCCACGCCGTCGATCGTGACCGCGCCGTCGGTGACGTCGAAGAGCCGGGGGAGGAGGTTCACGAGCGTCGTCTTGCCGGCGCCCGTGCTGCCGATGATCGCGGTGGTGCGGCCCGGCTCGGCGACGAAGGACCGGTGGGGGAGCACGGGGGCCTCCGCGCCCGGGTAGGCGAAGCTCGCGTGCCGCAGCTCGACGACGCCGCGGCGCTGCGCGGCGGCGACCGGCGCGATCGGCGGGGCGACCGTCGACTCGGTCTCGAGCACCTCGCCGATCCGGTCCGCCGAGACGGAGGCGCGGGGGAGGATCGCGGCGAGGAACGTCGCCATCATCACCGCCATCAGGATCTGCACGAGGTAGGTGAGGAAGGCGGTGAGCGCCCCGATCTTCAGCGAGCCCTCGTCGATCCGGAACGCGCCGAACCAGAGCACGGCGACGCTCGAGACGTTGAGGATCAGCAGCACGATCGGGAACATCGCCGCGAACCAGCGGCCGGCCCGCACGGCGGTGTCGGTGAGGGACGCGTTCGCGGCGGCGAACCGGTCGGTCTCCTGCCGCTCCCGCACGAACGCGCGCACCACGCGGATGCCGGCGAGCTGCTCCCGCAGCACGCGGTTCACGACGTCGATCCGCTCCTGCATGAGCCGGAACTGGGGCACCATCCGCGACACGATGAAGAACACCGAGACGAGCAGCGCCGGGACGGCGACGACGAGGATCCAGGAGAGCTGCACGTCCTGCTGCAGGGCGAAGATCACCCCGCCGATGCTCATGATCGGGGTGGCGACGAGCATCGTGCAGGTGAGCAGCACGAGCATCTGCACCTGCTGCACGTCGTTCGTGGTGCGGGTGATGAGGGACGGCGCGCCGAATCGGGCGACCTCGCGCTCGGAGAAGGAGCCGACGCGGGTGAACACGGCGAGCCGCACGTCGCGGCCGAAGGCCATCGCGGTGCGGGCCCCGAAGTAGACGGCGACGATCGAGCAGGCGATCTGCACGAGCGTGATGCCGAGCATGAGCACGCCGAGCGACAGGATCGTGCCGGTGTCGCCCTTCGCGACGCCGTCGTCGATGATCCGGGCGTTCAGGCTCGGCAGGAAGAGCGAGGCGATGGTCTGCGCCGCCTGGAAGACCACGACGCCGGCGAGCAGCATCGTGTAGGGCTTCAGGAATCGGACCAGGATGCGCCCGAGCACGGGCCGCTCCCTTCTGGCTTCAGCACTCCGTGGGCGACGAGCTGGAGCAGCTCCTCGTCGCTGAAGGCGTGCGGCACGTTGAACGGGGGGATGCTGCTCGCGAAGGCCACGAGCCGCAGGTGGTAGGCGACGAGCTCGACCGGGACGGAGAGGGCGTCGAGGTCGGGCTCGAGCAGGTCGCGGAGCCGGTCGATCCACTGGTCACCGGCGGTGCGCACGCCGGGCGGCGGCCCGTCCGTCATCCGCAGCGCGGACATGAAGCCGATGACGCCCGCGAACCGCTCGCGGAGCAGGGTGAGGACCGCCCGGAGCTTCTGCTCGACGGGCAGGTCCGGGTCGATCGAGCCGATCGCGGTGCAGAAGGGGAGCGGATCGAAGTAGGCCTCGATCGCGGCCGTGATCAGGCTCTCCTTGTCCTTGAAGGCACGGAACACGGTGCCCTCGGCGACGCCGCAGGCCTCCGCGATCTGCCGCGTGGAGACGTCGCGGCCGTGCTCCTTCAGCAGCGGGATGACCGCCTGGATCATCGCCGCCCTGCGGTCGTCGGGCGCCATCGGGCGGGCGCGCTCGCGGGTGGTGGCGTCGGTCACGAGGGGCGACACTAATGAGTGAGCACTCACTCCGCAACGGTCGAGCGGCGTGTCGGAGCCCCGATGACGGCCGGCCGGGCGCCTTCCGACATCCCGGGCGTCTTTTCACGCCCGTCTTGTCGGAAGTCGCCCGCATACCCGGGGGCGCCCGGCGTCAGAGCACGCTGGAGACGAGGGGGACGCCGGGACGGTAGGCGAGGTGCACGTACGAGGGGGCGTCGAGGAGCACGAGGTCCGCGCGTGCGCCGACGCGGAGCACGCCGACGTCGTCGCGCCGCAGGGCCGCGGCGCCGCCGGAGGTCGCCGCGCGGAGCGCCTCCCGGGGCGTCATGCCCATGTCGCGGACCGCGAGCGCGATGCAGAACGGCATCGACGTCGTGTAGGAGGACCCGGGGTTGCAGTCGCTCGCGAGGGCGACGGTCACGCCGGCGTCGAGCAGGCGGCGGCCGTCCGGATAGGGGGAGCGCGTGGAGAACTCGGCGCCCGGCAGCAGCGTCGCCACCGTCCCGCTGCCGGCCAGCGCCGTCACGTCCTCGTCGGTCAGGTGGGTGCAGTGGTCCACGCTCGCCGCCCCCAGGCGCACGCCCATCCGGACGGCCTCCGACGGCCCGAGCTGCGCGGCGTGGAGCCGCAGGCCGAGGCCGGCCTCCCGACCCGCGGTGAGGATCCGCTCCGCCTGCTCGAGGGTGAAGGCGCCGCGGTCGCAGAACACGTCGACCCAGCGGGCGAACGGCGCGCACGCGTCGAGCATCGGGCCGATCACGAGGTCGACGTAGCCGTCGGGATCATCCGCGTACTCCGGCGGCACGACGTGGGCGCCGAGCAGCGTCGTCTCGGGGGACAGCGTGCGGGCGAGGCGGAGCGCGCGGGCCTCGTCGTCGACCGTCAGCCCGTAGCCGCTCTTGATCTCGACCGTCGTCGTGCCCTGCCGGCGCGCCTCGACGACGAGGGCGGATGCGCGGGCGAGCAGCGCCTCGTCGGACGCCGCGCGGGTGGCGGCGACGGTCGTGCGGATGCCGCCCGCGGTGTAGGCGCGGCCCGCCAT
>JBQCCU010000274.1:0-2218 GCA_051961935.1 Amnibacterium sp.
CGCCGCGACCGGCTCCCGGCGGTGCTCGCCGGCATCGAGGCGGCCCGGGCGGCCGGGCTCACACCGCTCAAGGTCAACGCCGTGCTCATGCGCGTGACGCTCGGCGACGCCCCCGACCTGCTCGCCTGGGCGCTCGACGCCGGCGTGCAGCTGCGCTTCATCGAGCAGATGCCCCTCGACGCCGACGGGGTGTGGAGCCGGGAGTCGCTCGTCGACGCCGCCGAGCTGCTCGCGGTGCTCGCCCCCCGCTTCGAGCTCGAGCCCGTGGGCCGCGAGGACCCGCACGCGCCGGCGGAGGAGTGGCGCGTCCGCCCGCGCGGCGCCGCGGGCCCGGCCGTCGCGACCGTCGGCCTCATCGCCTCCGTCACCCGGTCCTTCTGCACGGAGTGCGACCGCACCCGCCTCACCGCCGAGGGGTCCGTGCGCTCCTGCCTCTTCGGCGACGACGAGACGCCGCTCGCCCCGCTGCTGCGCGGCGGCGCGGACGACGCGGCGATCGCGGACGCGTGGCGGGCGGCGATGTGGGGCAAGCAGGCCGGCCACGGCATGGAGCGGGCCGGCTTCCTCCGTCCGATCCGCAGCATGGGGGCGATCGGTGGCTGAACCCGTCGCGATCACCGTGCGGTACTTCGCCGCCGCCGCGGACGCCGCGGGCCGCGAGGAGGAGGTGCTCGAGGTCGAGCCGACGGCCGGCGCGCTCCGCGCCGTGCTCGCCGAGCGCTACGGCGCCCCGATGCGCCGCGTGCTCGAGGTCGGCTCCCTCCTCGTCGACGGGGTCGTCACCCGCGACCCGCAGCGGCCGATCCGTCGCGCCGTCGATGTGCTGCCGCCCTTCGCGGGAGGATAGGTCGATGCGCCCCTTCGCCGAGCTCGTCGCCGAAGCCGATGCGGCCGACATGACGGGCTGGGACTTCGGCTGGCTCGAGGGGCGCGCGACCGAGGAGCGGCCGCCATGGGGCTACTCGCGGCTGCTCGTGGACCGGCTGGGTCGCGTGGGGTCGGCGCTCGACCTCGACACGGGCGGCGGCGAGGTGGTCGCCGCGGCGCCGGTGCTGCCGGAGCGGATGGCGGTGACGGAGGGCTGGCCGCCGAACGCGGCGAAGGCGCGGTCGCTGCTCGGCCCGCGCGGGGTCGTGGTGCACGAGGTCAGGCCCGGCGAACCGCTGCCGGTGCCCGACGCCTCCGTCGAGCTCGTCACCTCCCGTCACCCGGTGCGGCCCGACTGGCCCGAGATCGCCCGGGTGCTCGCCCCCGGGGGCGCCTACTTCGCGCAGCACGTGGGTCCCGCATCCGCGTTCGAGCTGATCGAGTTCTTCCTCGGGCCGCTGCCGGAGCAGCGGCTCGGCCGCGACCCGCAGCGGGAGGTCGCGGAGGCGGAGGAGGCCGGCCTCGAGCTCGTCGAGCTCCGCACCGCGCGCTGCCGCATGGAGTTCCACGACATCGGGGCCGTGGTCTGGACCCTCCGCAAGTGCGTCTGGTGGGTGCCCGACTTCTCCGTCGAGCGCTACGGCGACCGCCTGCGGGAGCTGGATGCGCTGCTCCGCCGGGACGGCTCGTTCGTCGCCTCATCCAGCCGCCACCTGATCGAGCTGCGGCGCTCCTAGAGCCCCACCCACTCCGAGGTGCCCTCGGCGAAGTGCTGCCGCTTCCAGATCGGCACCTCCGCCTTGATCCTGTCCACCAGGTCGCTGCAGGCCGCGAACGCCTCCGCCCGGTGCGCCGCGGCGACGGCCGCGACGAGCGCCACGTCCCCGATCCCCAGCGCGCCGACGCGGTGCGCCGCCCCGACGGTCAGCCCGGTGCGCTCCGCGATGCGGCCGCAGACCTCGGCGAGGAACCGCTCCGCCTCCGGATGCGCGGAGTAGTCCAGCCCGGACACGCCCCGGCCGCCGTCGTGGTCGCGGATCACGCCGCTGAAGGTGACGAGCGCGCCGTCGGCGTCGCCGAGCACGGCCGCCTCCACCTCGGCGGCGTCGAGCACGGCCTCCGTCACGCGGGCGAAGGCGACCCGGCCGCTCATCGGGCCACCCCGGTCGCCGCCGACTGGTGGGCGCCGTGCGCGTGATCGGCCCGGCCGCGGACCTGCTCGAGCAGGTGGGGGAGCAGCTCGCCCAGCACGGCGAGGCCGTCCGCGACGCCGCCAGGGGAGCCGGGCAGGTTCACGACCACGGTGCCGTCCGCGACGCCCGCGAGGCCGCGGCCGAGGGCGGCGGTCGGC
>JBQCCU010000275.1:0-5579 GCA_051961935.1 Amnibacterium sp.
CCTGGCAGGTGGACCTGTCGAAGCCGGCCGAGCTCGACGACCTCGTGCTCGAGGCCGACGTGCTCGTGAACAACGCGGGCGTGCAGACGGTGAGCCCGATCGAGGAGTTCGATCCCGCGCGCTGGCGGTTCATCGTCGACCTCATGCTCGTCGCGCCGTTCCAGCTCGTGCGCGCGGCCCTGCCCGGCATGTACGAGCGGGGCTGGGGCCGGATCGTGCACATCAGCTCGGTCCACGGGCTGCGGGCGAGCGCCTACAAGTCGGCCTACGTCGCGGCGAAGCACGGCCTCGAGGGGCTCTCGAAGACGATCGCGCTCGAGGGCGGCGGGAAGGGCGTCACGAGCGTCTGCATCAACCCGTCCTACGTGCGCACGCCGCTCGTCGAGCAGCAGATCGCCGACCAGGCCCGCGTGCACGGCATCGCCGAGGACGAGGTGGTCGAGCGGATCATGCTCACGGAGAGCGCGATCAAGCGGCTCGTGGAGCCCGACGAGGTCGCCGACCTGGTGGTCTGGCTGACCGGTGACACCGCCGGGATGGTGAACGGCGCCTCGTATCCCATGGACGGCGGCTGGAGCGCGAGGTGAGCGGGCCGGTGGACGGATCCGTCGAGGTCGACGGGGGCGAGCTCGCGCTCGCGGTGTGGCCGGGTGAGGGACCGACGGTGCTCGCCCTGCACGGCATCACCGCCTCGAGCCGGGAGTTCGTCGCCCTCGCCCGCGCCCTGCCGGGCGTGCGCCTCGTCGCCCCCGACCTGCGGGGCCGCGCCAGGAGCAACGGCCTGCCGGGCCCGTTCGGGCTCCGGCAGCACGCGGAGGACCTGCGGCGCGTGCTCGACGCGATCGGCGGCGACCGGGTCGTCGTCCTCGGCCACTCGATGGGCGGCTTCCCGGCGCTGCTGCTCGCGGCGGCCGAGCCGGACCGGGTGCGCGGCCTCGTGCTCGCGGACGGCGGCCTGCCGCTGCCGGTACCGCCGGGGACGCGGAGGGAGGACCTGCTGGCCCTCTCCCCCGCCGCGCTGCTCGGGCCCGCGTTCGAGCGGCTCACCCGCGTGTTCCCGTCGCGCGAGGACTACGCCCGCTTCTGGCAGGGGCATCCGGCCTTCGCCGGCGTCTGGAACGACGACATCGCCGCGTACGTCGACTACGACCTCGAGCCGGCCGACGGCGGCTTCCGGCCCGCCGCGAACCCGGACGCCGTCGCGGCGGACCTGCCGGAGCAGCTCGGGTTCGACTGGTACCACCGCGCGATGGCCGGGCTGCGGCAGCCGGTCACGGTGCTGCGCGCGCCGCTCGGCCTCCTCGCGGATCCGCCCGGCATCTACCCGCCCGGCGTCCTCGAGGGCTTCCGCGCGGAGATCCCGCAGCTGGAGGTCGTCGAGGTGCCGGACGTGAACCACTACACCTTGATGATGACGAGCCCAGGCGTGGACCGCGTCGCGGAGGCCGTCGTCGCGGCGACGACGGAGTCCTAGACCGCGCCGGCGCTCAGCCGACGAAGGCGGGGACGCGGATGCGGCCGGTCGCCGCGAGGTGCTCGACGCCCTCCCGCACCGCCTCGAGCGCGGTGAACGCGGGCGCGTACCCGAGGCGGGTGCGCGCCTCCTCGATGCTCATGACGTGGCTGCGGGCGACGTGCTCGTACGAGGTGTCCGCATGCTCGGGGGTCGTCGTCGCGCGCCACTCGTCGAACGGCAGGAAGTCGAGGTCCGCCTCCGCGCCGAACCAGGCGGCGACGGCCCCGGCGAAGCCGCGGAGCGCGAGCGCCCGATCTGCCACGACGTGGAAGGCGCGGCCGACCGAGTCGCCCGGCCGCTCGAGCGCGAGCTGGAACGCCTGCGCCACGTCGTCGGCGTGCACGTGGTGCACCGTCTCCAGCCCCATGCCGGGCAGCACGACGCGGCCACCGGTCGCGAGCCGCTCCCAGACCGTGAGGTCGAGGTTGCCGACCGGGTTGATCACCGGCCAGCCCGGCCCGCTGATGTGGCCCGGATGCAGGACCGTCCCCGGCACGTCGCCGCGCGCCGTGGCGGCGAGCACGAGCCGCTCGATCGCATCCTTCTGCACCCCGTAGTCGCCCCACGGCCGCCGCGGGTCCGACTCGCGGGCCGGCACCGCGGTGAGGCGCCCGTGCACCCAGATCGTGCCGCACATCAGCAGCAGCGCGCCGGTCCCCGCGAGCGAGTCGAGCAGCTGGGCAGCCGAGGCGGGGGTGAAGCACACCATGTCGATGACGGCGTCGGCCCGCAGGTCGCGGATGCGCCGGCCGAAGGTGCCGGCGGCGTCCTCCACGGCGCGGTCCGCGGTCACCCGCTCGACGGACGCCCACGCCGGGTCCTCCCGGTAGAGCCCCTGCGTCCCCCGGCTGATCGCCACCACCTCGTGGCCCGCCTCGACGAGGCGCGGCACCAGGTACCCGCCCACGTGGCCCGTCGCCCCGATCACGATCACACGCATGCGGTCATCCTGGCGGATGCCGGATCCGAGCGCGCGGTCAGCGGCTGCCGAGGGGGCGCGGCGCGCGCCGCGGACGGATCCGCTCGCCGAGCTCCGCGGGCGCGACGAGCGCCTCGGCCGCTGCGAGCGCGAGCACCGCGGCGAGCACGAGGAACGCGACGCGGTAGGGTGCGACGCCCGCACCGGTGAGCGCCGTGCCGGCACGGAGCGCCACCGCGCCGACCGCGACGCCGAGGCCCGCGGCGATCTGCTGGAGGGTGGAGGCGAGGGTGTTCGCGTCCGTCATGCCGGCGCCGGACACGTCCGCGAAGGCGACCGTGTTGTACGCGGTGAACCCGACGGAGCGGGCCGCGCCGCCGAACAGCAGCAGCAGACCGATCAGCACGAGCGGGACCGACGCGGTGAGGAAGGCGTTCAGCACCGCCGCGACGACCGAGGCGACCGTGGCGACGACGAGCACCGGGCGGAAGCCGAACCGGGTGAGCAGCGGCGTCGTCGCCGGCTTGATCCCGAGGTTGCCGACGAAGAGCAGCAGCACGAGCGCGCCGGCCTCGACCGGCGACCAGCCGAACCCCTCCTGGAACAGCAGCGGGAGGAGGAACGGCATCGCGTTCACGCCGAGCCGGAACGCGGAGCCCCCGGCGTGCGCGAGCCGGAACGACCC
Source organism: Amnibacterium sp. (assembly GCA_051961935.1). Lineage (GTDB taxonomy): Bacteria > Actinomycetota > Actinomycetes > Actinomycetales > Microbacteriaceae > Amnibacterium. Next base: position 3,121 of record JBQCCU010000275.1, read on the forward strand.
GATCGAAAGCGGCCCGAGGGCGAGCAGCGGCCGGTGCGCTGTCGCCAGGTGCCGCACGGCGAGGGCCCCGACCACGAGGGCGACGGCGGCGAGCGCCCCCGCGAGCGGCCAGAGGACGTCGGATGCGGCGAGCACCGAGCCGAGCGCGGTCACCGCGGCGACCGGCACGCACACGACCACGAGCCCGGCCGCATCGAGCCGAGGCACGTCCGCACCGGGACCGCCGCGGATCAGGGGGCGGGCCGCGGTGAGCGCCGCGGCGCCGAGCGGCAGGTTCACGAGGAAGATCCACCGCCAGCCGAGGGTGGAGGCGAGGATCCCGCCGACGAGCGGTGCGATCACGGGCGCGGCGAGCGCGGGCCAGGTGAGCAGCGCGACGACGCGCACGAGGTCCGCCTTGGCCGTCTCCCGCAGCACCACCAGGCGTCCCACCGGCACCATGAGCGCGCCGCCGACCCCCTGCAGCACCCGTGCGGCGATGAGGGCGGGCAGTCCGGGCGCGGCCGCGCAGAGGGCGGACGCGACCGTGAACAGGGCGATGGCGGTGAGCAGCACGCGGCGGGCCCCGAACCGCTCGGTGAGCCAGCCGGAGAGCGGGATCAGGACCGCGAGGGTCACGAGGTAGGCCGTGATGGTCGTGCCGACGGCGGCCGCGGAGACGGAGAGCGAGCGGGCGATGCTCGGCACGGCGGTGGTGAGGATCGTGCCGTCGAGGTTCTCCATGAAGAACGTCCCGGCCACGAGCAGCGCCGTGCCCCGCCCGTGTTCCGCCACCGCTCCACGCTAGACGGCACGCCCGGCGCCCCCGGACTGGGGGTGGCCGGCCCTCGACGGGCGCGTCAGTCTGGCCTCACCCGAGGCACGTCCGCTCCCCCAGGCGCGCGCCACCCGTTCCGCCCCCACGGAGATCCCCCATGACGTTCGACGTCACCTCTCAGCCCGGCTGGTACCCGGACAACGCCGAGCCCCGCCGCCTGCGCTGGTGGGACGGCTCGGCCTGGTCCGAGCACACGAAGCCCCGACCCGGCGTCCCCCTCGCCCAGGTGCGGCGCGACAACCGGCGCTACTTCCTCGAGCAGGGACACGTCCGCTGACACGCTGTCGCCGTCCCCGCGACACGCCGTTGCTTGGCCTGGTGCAATAGGCATCTCATCAGGGTCGGATGAGACGATGATGGGCTGAACGACCCGCGGGCATCGACCGGCGACCCGCACGGGTGGACGCACGGAGGTGATCGGGTGCTGCTGCTCCCAGGTCTCCTCGTGCTCGCCGGCATCCTCGTCGGGCTCGTGCTCCTGCTGCGGCCCGCGCTCATGAGCGCCCCGCACCTCGAGGCCGACTCCGTCTCCCCGCGCATCAGCGCGGAGGTGCGAGCCGGCGAGGAGCAGGTGATGATCGCCGTCGCGCGCTCGCTCAGCGTCTCGTACGGGCGGGATCAGGTCGGCTACGGCGAGATCTACGTCGTCTCGTCGGCGGAGGGCGTCGTGAAGCTCGCCACGCGCTCCGAGATCGGGCGCGGCTTCGACGGTGAGATCCGGCTCGGCCGCGGCTCCCGCGGCACGGTCGCGGAGTACTACGTGCTCCGCCTCCCCGACGACGACGTCGTTCGCGCCCGCGTCCTGCGGCTCGACCGGCAGATCGCGGACGCCCTCCGCACCATCGACCCGCAGGCCGAGGTCCGGATGTACGCGGATCGGCCCGAGCGCGACCACGGCGGTCGCACGCCGCCCCTGCTCGGCGCCTGAGCCCCGGACGCGCAGGCCCCGGCGTCAGCGCACGGTCGGCGCGACGGCGTCGGAGAGCTTCACCTGCTCGAGCCAGATCGACTCCGGATGGGTCTCGACGCCGGTGACGACGTCGGAGGCCGTCCGCACCTTTGCGACCCGGTGCAGCAGCAGGCCGTAGGCCACCTTCGCCACCACGTCGGCCGCGCAGAGCGCGAGCTGCTCCGCGGTCGTCCAGGCGCCGCCCCACACCTGGCCCTGCAGGCCGAACACGATCGGGTAGACGAACCAGACGACCAGCAGCACGAGCATCGCGGCCCGGTACGGCGAGCGGGCCGCGGGCGGCAGGACCGGCAGCGAGCGGAGCACCGTCACGATCACGACGCCGTAGAGCACCACGAAGAACGCCGACGACACGCCGCCCCACGTCGCGAGCGCGGCCGGGTCGGTGCCGCCGTGCACGACCACGCCGCCGATGAAGCCCAGCAGGATCATGAGGAACGCCGACCCGCCGCCCGCGAGGCGCAGCCGGCGGGCGAGCGGGCCGGCCAGCGCGCTCACGGCGATCAGCTCCACCACGAGCAGGGGCACGCTCACGGACCAGTCCATGAACCGTGCGGACCAGGAGTAGAGCGCGCCGTCGTTCGGCCGCCAGGCGGATCCCACGTGGTCGTAGCCGAGGAGGAACGTCGCGGCGACGGCGACGTAGGAGACGAAGGCGACCCCGGTGACGGC
>JBQCCU010000276.1:0-3366 GCA_051961935.1 Amnibacterium sp.
GCCGGCCGACGACGATCATGGGGCGGCCGGCGGCCGCCATCAGCAGCGCGGCGAGCGAGCGACCCCGGGGGCGGCGTGCGCGCCCGAGCACGACGAGGTCCGCACCGCGGGCCGCATCCGCGAGGACGGTCGCGACATCACCGGCGACGAGCGCCGAGGTGACCGCCGCGGACGGCGCGTGGCGCTCGAGGCGCGAGTGCACGGCGCCGAGCAGGCGCCCGAGCCGGCCGTGGCGCGCGGACGGCAGCGCCGCGCCCCGCACGCAGCCCACGATCTGCACGGCCACCGGGCGGGTGCCCGCGCGACGCGCGATCCATGCCAGTGTCGAGGATCCCGCGGCGCCCCCGCCGGTGGCGAGCAGGATCCGCTCCTGGTCCACGGCGGGGTGCGGGGTCCCCGCGACGCGGCCGGGGACGACTGCGCCGGGGAGCTCGGCCGCGCGGGTCATCGCCTGGCCCGGTCGTCCTTGCCGCGGACGACGAGCACGGGGCAGTCCGCGTGCGCGGCCGTCGTGAGCGCGACGGCGCCGGTAAACGCCTCGACCACGGCGCTGCGGCTGCGCACCCCGACCACGAGGAGGTCGGCGCCCGCGCCCTCCTCGAGCAGCACCTTCGCCGGCCCGCCCTCGCTGATGACCCGACGGACGCGGGACCGGGCGCTCTCGGGCACGACCTGCTGGATCGCGGCGTCCTGCCGCATCCGGGCGGACTCCTCCACCGCCTCCCGCAGCTCCTCGACCGAGTCGGCGTACCCGGACCACAGGCTCCATGCCGTGACGACGTCGAGCCGGGCGTCGAGCGCCTCCGCCGCCTGGACCGCGGCCGCGAGCGCGCGGAGCGAGGGGGCGTCGCCGTCGACGCCGACGACGACGCGGCGGGGGCCCGGCCCGTCCACCGGCTCGGTGGCGGCGATGCGCGCCCCGTGCGCGAGGACGAGCACCGAGCAGTGCGCGTGCACGACCGCGGACATCGCCGCGGAGCCGAGCAGCAGCCCGGAGAAGCCGCCGTGTCCGCGCCGGCCGACCACGAGCAGGCGCGCCTCGGCGCTCTCCTTCACGAGGGCCGCCCCGTGCGAGCCGGGCCGGACGACGCGCTGCAGGCCGGTGGGCTGCTGCCCGGCGAACGTCTCACGGAGCAGTGCGCCCTGCACCCCCTCCGTCTCGCTCTCGAAGTCGGGCAGCGTCATCGGGGTGCGGCCGATGTTGATCGGCTGGAACCAGGTGGTGACGACCGTGAGCTCCGCATGCAGCAGGGACGCCGCCTCCGCGGCGGCCCGCAGCGCGGCCGTCGAGTCGGGGGACCCGTCGATGCCGACCACCACCCGCCCGCCGCTCTCCAGCGTGGCTGCGGTCACGGTCCGTTCTGCGACATCCGTCATGGCGACAGCGTCGGCGGCCGCACGGCGCCGCGGCAGAGCCGAAGGTCACTCCGCGCCGGCGAGCACGATCGAGCCCGCCTCCGCACCCCGGCGCAGCGCCTCGAGCGCCTCGGGGAGCCCCTCGAACGGATGGACCGTGGTGACCGGGCGCAGCGCGAGCCGGCCGGCGACCGCGAGGAACGCGTCGCCGTCCGCCCGCGTGTTCGCGGTGACGGAGCGGAGGTCGCGTTCGCGGAAGAGGAGGCGGTCGTAGTCGAGCGCCGGGATCTCGGACAGGTGGATGCCCGCCACGACGACCGTGCCACCGGGCAGCACAGCGTCGAGCGCGAGCGGGACGAGCCCGCCGGCAGGCGCGAAGAGGATCGCCGAGTCCACCGGCGCCGCAGGGAGCACGCCCTCCCCCGCGGTCACCTCGAACCCCATCCGTGCGGCGAGGCGCCGGTTCTCCTCCCCCCGGGTGACGACCACCACCTCCGAGCCGGCGGCCTGCGCGATGCGCGCGGTGATCGCGGCGCTCGAGCCGAACCCGAACAGAGCCAGGCGGCCCCCCGGCGGCAGCGCGGCGCGCGACAGCGCCCGGAAGCCGATGATGCCGGCGCAGAGCAGCGGGGCGGTCGCGACGGGCTCGGCGCCCGCGGGCAGGCGGTAGGCGAAGGCCTCCGGCACCGTCGCGTACTCGGCGAACCCGCCGTCCGCGTCCCAGCCGGTGAACCGGGCGTCCGGGCAGAGGTTCTCCCGCCCGTGCCGGCACCACCCGCAGCGGCCGCAGGTGTGCCGCAGCCAGGCGATGCCGACGAGGTCGCCGGCATGGAAGCGGCTCGTCCCCGCCCCGGCCGCCGTCACGCGCCCGACCACCTGGTGGCCGGGCACGGTCCCCGGCCGGTGCACGGGCAGCTCACGGTCGAGCAGGTGGAGGTCGGTGCGGCAGACCCCGCACGCGAGCACGCGCACGAGCACCTCCCCCGGACCCGGCTCCGGGATCGGCCGCCGTTCGAGCACGACCCGGCCGCCGTCGGCCGGCGCCCACGCACGCATGTCCATGCCGGCAGGCTCCCGCGGACCGGCGCGCCGCGGATGGGGCCTTCGCCCCGGTCCCCGCATCCGGAGGACCTTCGGCCCTGCCGGTCGGCCGCCGGCGCAGCCACGCTCCACGCCATGACGACTCTCACCCACACGGGGATCAGGACCGACCAGGACGTGCAGCGCTCGGTGCTCGAGGAGCTCGAGTGGACGCCGGGGCTCGACATCGCGAACGTCGGCGTGACGGTGCACGACGGCGCGGTGACCCTGAGCGGCGATGTGAGCGACCTGCCGCAGCGCAAGGCCGCGGTGAAGGCCGCGTTCCGGGTGCGAGGGGTGACCGCCGTGGCCGACGAGCTCGACCTGCGCCTCCCCGCCGACCGGGTCGCCTCCGACACCGAGATCGCCGAGGCCGTGCAGCGCGGGTTCCGCGACACCGTCGAGGTGCCGCACGACATCGTGCACGCGACCGTCCACGACGCCGTGGTCACGCTGACCGGCACCGTCCACTACGAGTACGAGCGCAAGGCCGCGCGGCGGATCGCCGAGCACGCCCGCGGCGTGCGGGCGGTGGACAGCCGCATCGAGCTGGAGCGCCGCCCCTCCGCCGCCGATGCGGCCGAGCGCATCCGTGGCGCCATCCGGCGCAACGCGGTGGTCGACGCCGGCCACGTCCAGGTGACGATGGACGGCACGGTCGCGGTGCTCACCGGCACCGTGCAGTCGTTCGCGGAGCGCTCGCAGGCCGAGCGGGCCGCGTGGAGCTCGCCGCACGTGACCGCGGTGCGCAACGAGATCACCGTCCACAGCTGACGCCGCGCCGAAAGCACTTCAGCAGGACGGATTCGCTTTCGCCACCGGCTCGGCCGTCACGCGTCTTCGCCGCGCGCCGGTACCGGCCGGCGTGGGCCCAGCAGGACGAGACGGGCCCGCTCGTCCTGTCGAAGCGATCTCGTCCTGCTGAAGCGC
>JBQCCU010000277.1:0-5742 GCA_051961935.1 Amnibacterium sp.
TGTCCAAGCGGACAGCAGACGCGCTGTCGCGGCGGCGCAGGGCGGTCAGACCGCGGCGCGCTCCCGCTCGGCCGCCTCGCGCTCGGCGAGGTAGTCCGCCACCTCGCGGTGCACCCGGCGCTCCGTGATGAAGGAGAGGAACGGCACGACCCCGCCGGCCGCGATGACGAGGAAGCGGGTGATCGGGTAGCGCATGACGGTGATCAGCACGAAGTCGCTGATGAGGTAGATCAGGTAGAGGTACCCGTGCACGTACTGGATCGTCGCGGACAGGTTCACCCCGTGCATCTGGCTCGACGGCACGAGCTCGAGGACGCCGTAGGGGCCGCCGAGCTGCAGCTCCACCCCGAACACGTACTTGCCGACGATCTCGACGCAGAGCAGCAGCAGCGCCACACCCGTCGCGTACGCGAACGTCTTGTAGAACAGCAGGCTGCGGCGGATGGTGGGGAAGTCGCGCGTCGGGGGCACGCGGAGCGGTCGGGCTGGCATCGGGATCCGATGCTACGCGCCGCCCGCACCGCGTCCGGGCGCGGACGCGGGCTCGTGCAGGTCCTCGGCATCCGTCTCAGGCGCCTGCTGGAGCTCCCAGCGGTCCTTCACGAGCCGGTACCAGACGTAGAACGCGGCGAGGGCGAAGAGCGCCCACTCCGCGGCGTAGAAGAGGTTGAGGAAGTTCAGCTCCACCTGCGCGACCGGCCGCGGGGAGTAGATCGTCGTGAGCCCGGCGGGAGCGCTCCGCAGCGTGAGCACGCCCTCGTAGACGGGCACCTGCGGCGCGGACCAGAGGTTCACGAGCCGGGCCGTGGACACGGCGGTGAGCGTGGTGGGCGACCCGGCGGTGGTCGGCTGCGCCGCGTCGCTGTCGATGTAGCGGCCGACGAGCGGGCCGGCGGCGGGCGGATCCGCCGCGAGCGCCCTGGCCGCACGTTCGGCCGTCGCCCGGTCCGGCGTCCAGCCGAGCCCCACCGCGAGGCTCGTGCCCGCCGGGTCGTCGACCACCGCGTGCCCGACCACCCAGTACCCGCGGTCGCCGCGGTTGAGCCGGTCGCCGACGACGAGGAAGTCCCCCGCCACCCAGCGCCCGCCCGTCCGCACGAGCTGGCCGACGGACGCGTCCGTCTGCTGCGACTGCGGCTGGGCGACGCGCTGCAGGGCCTGCACCGTCTCGGTGGGCCGCGGGATCACGGTGCCCTCCTGCACGGCGCGGCCGAGCTGCCACTGGCCGAGCGCCGCGAACGCCGCCGCGAGCAGCAGCGCGAGCAGCAGCAGGCCGATCGACCGCGGCCGCACCATCTCCTGGCGCTGGGTGCGGCCGCCCGGCGCAGCGGACGTCACGCGGTCTGCACGATCTCCGGCGCCTCGAGCCGCACGCGGTCGGCGGACTCGTCGTCGGGCATCGTCTGGCTCGCGCGCTCGGCGCGCACCCGCTCCAGATAGGTCTCCACCTCGAGGCGCTCGTGCTCCTCGTCCCAGCCGAGCACCTCCGCCATCAGGCGTGCGGCGACCGGCGCCGCCGAGACGCCGCGGTCCCAGGCCTCGATGGAGATGCGGGTGCGCCGGGCGAGCACGTCGTCGAGGTGCAGCGCCCCCTCGTGGGTCGTGGCGTAGACGAGCTCCGCCTGCAGGGAGTCGTCCGCGCCGGGCACGGGCGCGCCGAGCTCGGGCCGCTCGTCGACGAGGGCGAGCACCTCCTCCGCGAGCGTGCCGAACCGGTTGAGCAGGTGCTCGACCCGGGCGGGGTGCAGGTGGTGGCGGGCGGCGATGGCCGAGCGCTGGTTCCAGGCGGCCTGGTAGCCCTCGGCGCCGACCAGCGCGATGTCCGCGGTGACGGAGGCGGGGATCCGCCCGTCCAGCGCGGCGACCGCGGCGTCGATGGCGTCCTTCGCCATGACCCGGTAGGTGGTCCACTTGCCGCCCGCGATCACGACGAGACCGGGCACCGAGTGGGCCACGATGTGCTCGCGCGAGAGCTGGCTCGTCTGCTCGCTCTCGCCCGCGAGCAGCGGGCGCAGCCCGGCGTAGACGCCCTCGACGTCGTCGCGGGTGAGCGGCACGGCGAGGATCTGGTTGATGTGCTCGAGGATGTAGTCGATGTCCGCGGCCGTCGCGGCGGGGTGCGCCTTGTCGAGGTGCCAGTCGGTGTCCGTCGTGCCGACGATCCAGTGCCGGCCCCACGGGATCACGAAGAGCACGCTCTTCTCGGTGCGGAGGATCATCCCCATCGTCGACTGGATGCGGTCGCGCGGGACGACGAGGTGCACGCCCTTGCTCGCGCGGACGTGGAACTGCCCGCGCTCCCCGACGAGGGCCTGCGTGTCGTCGGTCCAGACGCCGGTCGCGTTCACGACCTGCTTGGCGCGGATGTCGAACCGCTCGCCCGTCTCGAGGTCGTGCGCCTGCACGCCGACGACGCGCTCCCCGACCTTGAGGAAGCCCTCCACCCGCACCCGGGTGGCGACGTGGGCGCCGTACCTGGCCGCCGTGCGGGCGACGGAGGCGCCGTAGCGGGCGTCGTCGACCTGTGCGTCGTAGTAGGTGAGGCCGCCGACCATGGCGCCCTTCTTCAGCGACGGGATGGCCTGGTAGAGCTGGCGGCGCGAGAGGTGCCGGTGGTGCGGCACGCCGGGCGGGCGGCCGCCCGTCCAGCTGAAGACGTCGTACATCGCCATGCCGCTGCCGATGTAGAACCGCTCCCACACGCGGTGGGTGAGCGGGAAGAGGAACCGCACCGGCTTCACGAGGTGCGGTGCGATGCGCTGCAGCAGCAGCCCCCGCTCGATGAGCGCCTCGCGGACCAGCGCGAAGTTCAGCTGCTCCAGGTAGCGGATGCCGCCGTGGACGAGCTTCGAGGACCGGCTCGAGGTGCCGGCGGACCAGTCGCGGGCCTCCACCAGGCCGACCGACAGGCCGCGGGTCACGGCGTCGAGCGCGCTGCCGACCACGACGATCCCGCCGCCGACCACGAGGATGTCGAGCTCGTGGTCGCGCATCGCGGCGATCGCCGCCCTGCGCTGCGCGGGTCCGAGTCCTTCGGCCCCCGTCGGGGTCGTCGTTCGTGCGCGGTCCGCGGGTGACGGAGTCGTCGTCGTCATCGATGCACTTCCCTTCCAGGTGCGGAGCGTACTCGCGGCGGCTGATGCCGTCCGCAGCGTCCAGCGGGCGGGGGCGTCAGGCGTAGGGCGCGACGACGACGTCGATCCGCTGGAACTCCTTGAGGTCCGAGTAGCCGGTGGTCGCCATCGCCCGGCGCAGCGCACCGGCGAGGTTCACGGTGCCGTCCGGTACCCGCGCCGGCCCGAAGAGCACCTCCTCGAGGCTCCCCGCCTGGCCCACCCAGACGCGGCGACCACGCGGCAGCTGCTCGTGGTGCGCCTCGAGGCCCCAGTGCCATCCGCCGCCCGGCGCCTCGGTGGCCCGTGCGAGCGTCGTGCCGAGCATGACCGCGTCGGCGCCCATCGCGATCGCCTTGACGATGTCGCCGGAGTTGCCGAGGCCGCCGTCGGCGATCACGTGCACGTAGCGGCCGCCCGACTCGTCGAGGTAGTCGCGGCGCGCCCCTGCGACGTCCGCGACCGCCGTCGCCATCGGCGCGTGGATGCCGAGCGCGGCCCGCGTCGTGGACGCCGCCCCGCCGCCGAAGCCGACGAGCACGCCGGCGGCGCCGGTGCGCATCAGGTGGAGCGCCGCGGTGTACGTCGCCGCCCCGCCGACGATGACGGGCACGTCGAGCTCGTAGATGAAGCGCTTGAGGTCGAGCGGCTCGCTCGACCGCGAGACGTGCTCGGCGGAGACCGTCGTGCCGCGGATCACGAAGAGGTCGACGCCCGCCTCGAGCACGGTGTCGGAGAGCTCCGCGGTGCGCTGCGGGGACAGGGCGGCGGCCACGGGCACGCCGGCGGCCCGGATCTCCGCGATCCGCTGCCGGATGAGCTCCGGGCGGATGGGCGCGCGGTACAGCTCCTGCATCCGCACCGTCGCGGCGTCGCCCGGCAGCTCGCGGATCTCGGCGAGGACCGGCTCCGGGTCCTCGTACCGCGTCCACAGCCCCTCGAGGCCGAGCACGCCGAGGCCCCCGAGCCGGCCGATCGCGATCGCCGTGGCGGGCGAGGTGACCGAGTCCATCGGCGCCGCCAGGAACGGCACCTCGAAGCGGTACGCGTCGATGGCCCACTGGATCGAGACGTCCTGCGGGTCCCGCGTGCGCCTCGACGGCACGACGGCCACGTCGTCGAACGCGTAGACGCGGCGGCCGCGCTTCGCCCGGCCGATCGCGAAGTCCATGCACCCGCCGCGAGCCTAGCGACGGCCCCGCCCCGGGCGGCCTGCGGGTGCCCGCTCCGCGGACCGGCGGCGCGGCGCGCGCGGATGCAGGTCGCGTTCAGGAGAGTTGTCCCGTGGCCCGCATCCTCATCACGAGCGCCCGGCAGGTCGGCTTCGTCCTGCCGCTCGTGCAGATCGCCCGGTCGCTGGTCGCCCGCGGCGACGAGGTCACCGTGCTCACCGGATCCGAGTTCGCGGACGCTGTCGGGGCTGCGGGGGCCCGCTTCGCGCGGCTCCCCTACGACGACGAGGCGCCGCCGGCGCGCCCGCCCGGCCGCCGGCGCGGCGCGGCGCAGCTCGCCCAGGTCCTGGAGCGCCTCTTCCTCGACCCGATCGAGGTCGACCACCGCACCGTGCTCGGTCTCAGCGCGTCCCTCGGCATCGACGCGGTGATCAGCGAGCCGCTGTTCGTCGGCTCGTCCATCCTGGGGCTGCTGCCGCGGGCGGAGCGCCCTGCCGTGCTCTCGGTGGGGCTCGTCCCGCTGCCGTTCTCGAGCCCGGACGTCGCACCGTTCGGCCTCGGCCTGCCCCCCGTCGACGAGCCGCTCAACACCGTCCGCAACGCGCTGCTGCGCTTCGGCGCGGACGTCGCGGTGTTCGGCGGCCTCCGCCGCCGCTTCGCGGAGGAGGTGCGGCGGCTCACCGGCGCGAGCGTCAAGGGGTCGCTGTTCGACATCGCCCTGAGCCCCGACGCGTACGCGCAGCTGTCCGTGCCGCAGCTCGAGTACCCGCGCCGCGACCTCTCACCGAAGGTGCGGTTCGTCGGGCCGCTGCCCCCGCCGCCGCTCGGCGAGCTCCCCACCTGGTGGGACTACGCCGACCGGTCCCCCATCGTGCACGTGACGCAGGGCACGTACGCGAACACCGATCCGACCGAGCTCATCGTGCCGACGATCCGCGCGCTCGCGGACGAGCCGGTCCGGGTGGTCGTGACGACGGGCGGCCCGGACCCCGCGATCGTCGCCGCGGCGCACGGCGCCCCGCTGCCCGCCAACACCAGGGTGGAGCGCTTCCTGCCCTACGGCCATCTGCTTCCGGCGGCGAGCGCGGTCGTGACGAGCGGCGGCTACGGCACCGTGCACCACGCGCTGCGCTGGGGGGTCCCGCTCGTGGTGTCCGGCACCACCGAGGAGAAGGCGGAGGTGAACGCGCGCGTCGCCTGGGCGGGCGTCGGGGTGGACCTGAAGCAGCAGCGCCCTCAGCCGGATGCGATCCGCGCGGCCGTCCGCCGGGTGCGCACCGATCCGGAGCACCGTCGCGCCGCCACGCGCATCGCGGCCGCCATCGCCACGACGGATCCCATCCGCGACATCACGGCCCTCCTCGACGAGCTGATCGCCGCGAAGGGCACGGCGGGACGGCCGGCCCCCTGCGGCTCCCGCTGACCCCGGCCTCACAAGCACGACAGCAGGACGAAAT